>NZ_CAUQWY010000001.1:0-168838 GCF_963521865.1 uncultured Streptococcus sp. | reverse complement strand
TGCTTGTATAACTCAAAAGGGCTACATCACTTGATAGCCCTTTGCTTTTATCTTACGTTTAAAAGAACTCTTTCTTGCCATTTCAAATAGTCCATCTATCCTTTACAATTCTTCCGGTGAGCTTTGAGTTTTTTCAGAGCCCAATCATAGTGGCTTGACGTGCTACTAACAAAGTAGGAACCTAGACTTGTCCCTCCCGTCCACTTATAGATACCTTTGGCAAAGAGTTCGTCATTGCTAAAAACTTTTATCAACTCTAAAATCTCCCTATGTGATTGTTCTAGGAGTCTAGTCGCTTCTTCCAAAAAGCGTCATTCATTTGTCCATAAGTTTTCCAATTATAAGGCTCAGGGAGAAAAGGTCTCTCATGACCCTTTTGATTAGAATGGACCCAGGTCAAAAGTAACTGCTGCCATTCATAAAGATGGATCAAGACATCCCGTAGATTTTTATCCCTTTTCCAGTGAGCTTCTTTTTTCTTTGGGTCTCTTGAAAAATCAAATGGAGTCTGTAGCTCATCTTCACTTAGTTGGGAGATGAAACGATTGAGCTTTTCATAGTTTTCCTTAGAGGCCAACATTAGCTCCTCTTTTGTTTTCGGTCTAGGCACAGAGTTCTCCCTTCATATTGCTAGTTATTATGAGAATTTTTTCTCCTTTAAATCTCTATAACTTATCCTTTAATTTCTCAACAAAGAGATAAGCTGCTGGACAGGTCAAAGTATTCTTAATAGTTAGATGATTGATTTGATGAATCTTTTTACGGTCTGTATGAGGAAATTCACGACAGGCCTTTGGACGAACATCATAGATGGAACATAGATTATCTCCTCCTAAAAAGGGACAAGGCATGGATTTAAAAACCTTATCACCATCTTCATCTACCTGCAGAAATTCCGCTTCAAAAGCTGGTAATTTCATCTTAAAGTACTTAGCAATACGAGTGATGTCTGCTTCCTTAAAGTCAGGCCCCAATGTCTTACAACAGTTAGCACAGGCCGTACAATCAATCTCTGCAAAGACTTCCTCGTGAATCTGCTGGGCTATCTTATCTAGATTTTTTGGTGGCTTTTTCTTTAAATTGGCTAAAACTTTACGGTGCTCCTTTTGCTTTTGCAAGGCTAGCTGATGGTAATACTCAATATCAATTTCTTTAGACATGATTTCTCTCTTATTCTAATTACTTTCCCCTATTATACCATGCCTATGAACCATTGAAAAGTGGACTTTATTAGACTATACTTTCCCAAAATGCGTCAAAAAACCTTGCAACTAGGTTACAAGGTTAATGACATTAATCGAAGTTAACGTATTCTTTTTGAAGTTCAAGGACTTCTTCCATTGTTGAACACTCTGTAAGGGCACGGTTAGCGTACTCTTCCATCTTAGCAGTATCCAATTTCTTCATCAAGCTACGTGTACGAAGTACTGATGTTGCTGACATAGAGAACTCATCCAAGCCCATTCCGACAAGAAGTGGAACAGCTTTTTGGTCGCCAGCCATCTCACCACACATACCAGCCCATTTACCTTCAGCGTGAGCTGCCTTGATAACGTTGTTGATCAAGCGAAGGATTGATGGATTATATGGTTGGTAAAGGTATGAAACTTGTTCGTTCATACGATCTGCTGCCATTGTGTATTGGATTAAGTCGTTTGTACCAATTGAGAAGAAGTCAACTTCTTTAGCAAATTGGTCTGCAAGCATCGCTGCTGCAGGGATTTCAATCATGATACCAACTTGGATATCATCCGCAACTGCAACACCTTCAGCAAGAAGGTTTGCTTTTTCTTCATCAAAGACTGCTTTAGCTGCACGGAATTCTTTCAATAGGGCAACCATTGGGAACATGATACGCAATTGACCATGAACAGAAGCACGAAGAAGAGCGCGGATCTGTGTGCGGAACATTGCATCTCCAGTTTCGGCAATAGAGATACGAAGGGCACGGAATCCAAGGAATGGGTTCATTTCGTGTGGCATATCAAAGTAAGGAAGTTCCTTATCTCCGCCGATATCCATTGTACGAACAACGACTGGTTTACCATTCATTCCCTCAAGAACTGCCTTGTATGCTTCATACTGCTCATCTTCAGTTGGGAAATCTTGAGAATCCATGTATAAGAATTCTGTACGGTAAAGTCCAACAGCTTCAGCACCGTTGTTGTTAACACCTTCAACGTCTTTTGGAGTACCGATATTAGCAGCCAACTCGAAGTGTTTACCGTCAGCAGTCACTGTTTGAGCATCTTTCAAAAGTGCCCATTCAGCTTTTTGCTTAGCATAAGCTTCACCAGCTGCTTTAAATTCTGTCGCTTGTTCATCTGTTGGATTGATAATGACTTCACCAGTGATTCCGTTAACGGCAAGAATATCACCGTCTTTCACTACTTCAGTGATGTTATTTGTTCCCAATACAGCTGCAATTTCAAGTGTACGTGCCATTATAGCTGAGTGGCTTGTACGTCCACCGATGCTTGTTACAAAAGCTTTTACAAAGTTTTTGTCCAATTGAGCTGTATCAGATGGTGTCAAGTCATGCGCAATCACGATTACTTCTTCATTGATAGAAGCTGGGTTTGGCAATTTCTTACCAAGAAGGTTTGCCAATACACGTTTTGTCACGTCGCGGATATCCGCTGCGCGTTCTTGCATGTATGGGTTGTCTTCCATGCCTTCAAAGATAGTGATGAACATGTCAGTCACTTCTTTAAGACCTGCTTCAGCATTAACCTTCTTAGCACGGATTGTTTCTTTAATCTGACCAATCAATTCTGGGTCAGCAAGAACCATCAAATGAGCGTCAAAAACTTGAGCCGCTTCTTCACCAAGCGTACCTACAGCTTTCTCGCGGATAAGAGAAAGCTCGTTTTGAGAAGCTTCAAGAGCAACATCCAAACGAGCCTCTTCTGCGTTTGTATCTTCGACTGAAACAGTCTCGAATGACAAATCCGGTTGAACGAGTAGATATGCTTTTGCAACTGCAACACCGTCAGATGCTGCGATTCCTTTAAGCATTTCTGTCATTTTCCTTATGCCAATCCTTCTTTTTCCATTGTTTCTGAGATTGCAGCGATAGCGTCATCTGCATCTGCACCTTCAGCTGAGATAGTTACGTCAGCACCTTGGCCAACACCAAGACTCATAACACCCATGATTGATTTAAGGTTAACTGATTTACCTTTGTACTCAAGAGTGATATCTGAAGCAAATTTGCTAGCAGTTTGTACCAACAATGTTGCTGGACGTGCGTGAATACCTGTTTCTGCCACTACGTGGAAATCTTTAGAAGCCATAGTTTGACTCTCCTTTTGTTCTTTCTTTTTTGAGTTATATGTGATAACCCTTACAATTTGGTATTATATCATCTTCTAGGATTTTTTTCAAGCATTTTATGGGATTTATTCGATTTCCTTTCAGATAACTTGCTGAAAATCTTCTATCCTAGATGGCAAAACACAGGATATAGTTTTTCAAAAAACAAATCATAGGATAATTATCACTATTTCACAAAACAAACACTACATATTGTGTTTTGTTAGGTTATGTAGAAAAATAGACCACTATATTTAGTTTTAAATCATTGACAAAAATTTATTTTCTGATATACTAGGATAGAATTAAATTTTAAAGAGGAGTTACACAATGGTAACCGTTTATTCTAAAAACAACTGTGTCCAATGTAAAATGACCAAGCGTTTCTTGGACAGTAATAATGTAGCTTATCGTGAAATCAATCTTGATGAGCAACCTGAGTACATCGATCAAGTTAAAGAGCTCGGTTTCAGCGCAGCTCCTGTTATCCAAACACCAACTGAAGTCTTTTCAGGTTTCCAACCAGGAAAATTGAAACAATTAGCATAATCTTAGTACATCATCCAGAAGAAACTGCTTCTAGGGCTAACTTAGAAGCCTTTCTTTTGTAATTAGATAAGGAAAATTTTATGGGATTAAAACATCTTGAGGACGTGACTTACTTCCGTCTCAATAACGAAATCAACCGTCCTGTTAATGGACAAATCATGCTTCATAAAGATAAGGAAGCCTTGGATGCTTTCTTTAAAGAAAATGTAGTTCCAAACACTATGGTTTTTGATTCAATTAAAGATAAAATCAACTACCTCATTGAACACAACTACATCGAAACAGCTTTTATCAAGAAATACCGTCCAGAGTTTTTGGAAGAATTGTCTCAATTTATCAAAGATCAAAATTTCCAATTCAAGTCTTTCATGGCTGCCTATAAGTTTTACAATCAATATGCCTTGAAGACAAACGACGGTGAATATTATCTTGAAAGTATGGAAGACCGTGTCTTCTTTAATGCCCTTTATTTCGCTGATGGCAATGAAGCTGTTGCCATCGATATTGCCAATGAAATCATCCACCAACGCTACCAACCTGCTACTCCTTCCTTCTTGAATGCTGGACGTGCTCGTCGTGGGGAGTTGGTATCTTGCTTCCTGATCCAAGTAACTGATGATATGAACTCTATCGGACGTTCTATCAACTCAGCTCTTCAACTTTCACGTATCGGTGGTGGTGTGGGAATTACCCTCAGCAACCTTCGTGAAGCTGGTGCACCTATCAAAGGTTATGAAGGAGCAGCTTCTGGGGTCGTACCAGTTATGAAGCTCTTCGAAGACAGCTTCTCTTACTCAAACCAATTAGGTCAACGTCAAGGTGCTGGGGTTGTTTACCTCAATGTCTTTCACCCAGATATCATCGCCTTCCTTTCAACTAAGAAAGAAAATGCCGATGAAAAAGTTCGTGTTAAGACTCTTTCACTCGGTGTCGTGGTTCCAGATAAATTCTACGAATTGGCGCGTAAAAATGAAGAAATGTACCTCTTCAGCCCTTATTCTGTCGAAAAAGAGTATGGTGTACCTTTCAACTACATCGACATTACTGAAAAATACGATGAACTAGTCTCAAATCCAAACATTCGCAAGACAAAAATCAAGGCGCGTGATTTGGAAACGGAAATCTCTAAATTGCAACAAGAGTCTGGCTATCCTTATGTAGTCAACATTGATACGGCTAACCGTTCAAATCCTGTTGATGGAAAAATCATCATGAGTAACTTGTGTTCTGAGATTCTTCAAGTCCAAGAACCAAGCTTGATTAACGATGCTCAAGAATTCCTTCAAATGGGGACGGACGTTTCATGTAATCTTGGTTCAACTAACGTAGTTAACATGATGACCTCACCTGACTTTGGTCGTTCTATCCGTGCTATGGTTCGTGCTCTTACTTTCGTTACAGATAGTTCGCACATCGTGGCTGTGCCTACGATTGACCATGGAAATAGCCAAGCTCACACCTTTGGTCTTGGTGCTATGGGACTTCACAGCTACCTTGCCCAACAATTGATTGAATATGGATCGCCTGAGTCTGTTGAATTTACAAGCATCTACTTTATGCTTATGAACTACTGGACTTTGGTTGAGTCAAACAATATCGCGCGTGAACGTGGTATCACCTTCCACAATTTTGAAAAATCAGATTATGCTAAGGGAAGCTACTTTGACAAGTATATTACAGGCGAGTTTGTTCCAAAATCAGAACGTGTTAAAGAACTCTTCAAAGATGTCTTTATCCCTAGTGCTGCTGATTGGGCTGAACTTCGCAACAAGGTTCAAGCAGATGGTCTTTACCACCAAAACCGCCTTGCTGTAGCACCAAATGGTTCTATCAGTTACATAAACGATGTTTCTGCTTCTATCCACCCGATTACACAACGTATCGAAGAACGTCAAGAAAAGAAAATCGGTAAAATCTATTATCCTGCTGCTGGCTTGTCAACAGAAACCATTCCTTACTACACTTCTGCTTACGACATGGATATGCGTAAAGTGATTGATGTTTACGCTGCTGCGACTGAGCACGTGGACCAAGGACTTTCACTCACTCTCTTCATGCGTAGTGACATTCCAAAAGGTCTTTACGAATGGAAGAAGGAAAACAAACAAACGACACGTGATTTGTCTATCCTTCGTAACTATGCCTTTAACAAGGGTATCAAGTCTATCTACTACGTCCGTACCTTTACAGATGACGGTGGAGAAGTCGGTGCTAACCAATGTGAAAGCTGTGTGATTTAATCTTTACTTTAGGAAACTACATCTTCTCAGATTAGTCTTTATTCACCCTGCTAAACTAAACAGGAATAAGCATCTATACTATGGAAAAACAAAAAAGTCGGAAGACCGACTTTTTGTACGATACTCCTCTAGATTTATGATAAAATAGAGGTAATTGTGAAATCACAATACTAAATACAGAAAGAAATTTCAAATGGAAACTTACTACAAAGCCATTAACTGGAATGCCATTGAAGATGTCATCGATAAATCAACTTGGGAAAAGTTAACGGAGCAATTCTGGCTCGATACACGTATTCCCTTGTCAAACGACTTGGATGACTGGAGAAAGCTATCTAACAAAGAGAAAGACTTGGTCGGAAAAGTCTTTGGTGGTTTAACACTTCTCGATACTATGCAATCTGAAACAGGGGTTCAAGCGCTTCGCTCGGACATCCGTACACCGCATGAGGAAGCTGTCTTCAACAACATCCAATTTATGGAATCTGTCCATGCAAAATCTTACTCATCAATCTTCTCTACTTTGAACACCAAGGCTGAGATTGAAGAAATTTTCGAATGGACCAATACCAATCCTTATCTACAAAAGAAGGCGGAGATTGTCAACGAAATCTATCTAAATGGTAGCCCACTTGAAAAGAAAGTTGCCAGTGTCTTCCTTGAAACCTTCCTCTTTTACTCTGGTTTCTTCACTCCCCTCTACTATCTTGGTAACAACAAGCTAGCCAACGTGGCGGAAATCATCAAATTAATTATTCGTGATGAGTCTGTTCACGGAACCTACATTGGTTACAAATTCCAACTTGGTTTTAATGAATTACCTGAAGAAGAGCAAGAAAAACTCAAGGATTGGATGTACGACCTACTCTACACTCTCTACGAGAACGAAGAAGGCTATACAGAAAGCCTCTATGACGGTGTTGGTTGGACGGAAGAAGTTAAAACCTTCCTTCGCTATAATGCCAACAAGGCACTCATGAACCTGGGACAAGATCCACTCTTCCCAGACTCAGCTGATGATGTCAACCCAATCGTTATGAACGGTATTTCAACAGGAACTTCCAACCACGACTTCTTCTCTCAAGTCGGAAATGGTTACCTTCTTGGTGAAGTTGAAGCCATGCAAGACGATGACTACAACTACGGTTTAGACTAAGTCAACAATTTTATAACTGATATCAATATCATGGTTTGTTTAAAACAACCATGATATTTTTGTTTTTGTTTTCTTTTGTTTTTTAAATTGATTGATTGAATACTTTATGATAAAATAGTAATAGAAATAGAGGTGATAAGGATGTTAAAGCAGGAAAAACTAGATAATATTCTAGAAACGGTAAATACAAAGGGAACTATTACTGTAAAAGAAATCATGACTCGCTTGGATGTATCAGATATGACTGCTAGACGCTACTTGCAAGAGTTGGCAGACAGGGATTTACTTGTTCGTGTGCACGGTGGAGCTGAAAAAATTCGCACAGGTTCTATTTTAAATAATGAACGTTCCAATATTGAAAAACAAAGCTTACAGATTGCAGAAAAACAAGAAATTAGCCGTTTTGCAGGCCATTTAATTGATGAGGGTGAAACTATTTTTATTGGTCCAGGAACAACCTTGGAATCTTTTGCTCGTGAACTTCCAATCGATAATATTCGTGTTGTAACAAACAGTTTACCAGTATTTCTCATCCTAAACGAACGAAAACTAACAGATTTGATTTTAATTGGTGGAAATTATCGCTCTATCACTGGAGCCTTTGTGGGAACACTAACCTTGCAAAACTTAGCCAATCTCCAATTTTCTAAAGCCTTCGTTAGCTGTAATGGTATTAAGGACAATGCGATTGCGACCTTTAGTGAAGAGGAAGGTGAATCTCAACGCATCGCCCTCAATAATTCCAATAAAAAATACTTACTAGCTGACAATAGTAAGTTCAATAAGTTTGATTTTTATACCTTCTACAATATCTCTGATATTGATACCATCGTTTCAGATTCTAAACTGAGCAAAGAAACGTTCGAACAACTTTCAAAACAAACAAAAATTATTCTTTCTAAACCATAAAAAATCCTACCGTGTGGTAGGATTTTTTATAAGTTACTCTATAATCTGACTTTCCGCTACTTTCTTGTACCAGTGAGCTGATTTCTTCGGATAACGTTCTTGAGTTTCAAAGTCTACATAGAAGAGACCGTAACGTTTCTCATATCCATTTGACCATGAGAAGACATCCATCAATGACCAAATGAAGTAACCTTTTACATTCGCGCCATCTGCAATAGCATCAGATAAGACTTCCAAGTGTTGTTTCACATAATCAATACGTCCATCATCGTAAACAGTGTTATCAACGAACTCATCTTTATATCCAAGACCATTTTCAGTGATGTAAATCTTCTTGTAGTTAGGATAATCTTTCTTCACACGCATGATTTGGTCATACAAACCTTGAGGGTAGATAATCCAATCCCAGTCTGTGCGTGGCACATAATCCGGAGCTACACGACGACCAACACCTTTGATTTGGTACTTCGAGCTTCCTTTCTCACCCTTACCGTTATGGATGATTTCAGTTTCTCCATCAAAGGCTTCCATCCAGTCACTCATATAGTAGTTGATGCCTAGAAAATCATTCAAGTCTTTTGCAGCTTCTAATACTGTAAAATCTTCTTCACGAAGATCCAAGCTACCACCATTGACTGATAAGATATGGTTAACACCTTCCATCGTTTCAGCTGAATAGCGGCCTAGATAAGTTGCATCCAAGATAAATTTATTGTGAATAATATCTTCCAACTCAGCAGCGCGAACATCTGCTTGATTTTCAGGATCTAGAGGATATTTAGTAGGCAGGGCATGAACAACACCAATTTCACCTTTATAGCCTTTATCTTTATATAGCTTGACTGCACGCGCATGAGACACCATCATATTGTGGTGCGATTGGAAGACTTTGGCAAGGTCGTACTGAATACCTGGAGGGAATTTACCAACCAAGTATTGACCATCACCAATTGGTCCAATTTCATTAAAGGTTGTCCAATAGTTTACTTCTGGAAATTCTTCAAAACAGAAGGCAGCGTAATCTACAAAGTGTTCGATATTTTCACGGCTTAAGAAGTCTCCATTTGAGTGGAGAGCTTCTGGCGTGTCAAAGTGATGAAGAGTTACAAAAGGCTCAACATGACGTTTGTGACACTCTGTAAATAAATTATGATAAAACTCGACACCTTTCTGATTTACTTGACCGTAGCCTGTTGGGAAAATACGTGACCAGGCAATAGAAATTCGAATACCATTAACACCATACTCTTCTGCTAGCTTGAGGTCAACTGGATATCGATTGTAAAAATCACTGGCTGGTTCGGCTGTGTACCAGTAGTTATCTTCAAGATATTTATCCCAAGCAACTGGTCCTTTTCCATCAGTACGTGTAGCGCCTTCTGCTTGATAGGCAGCAGTTGCGCCACCGAAAATAAAGTCTTTTGGTAGTGTTTTTGTCATTTTTTCACCTATTTCTTGTTTTAAATAAAGTAAAAGTGAGAGGAGAGGAGTCAGTGAGCCATCCTTCTCCATCTCACTTCTTGTACCAAGTCACCGAATTGTGACATGAGGAGGTAAAAACGATATCTTTTTACCGACGAATTAACAAGGCGATTAGGAAATTCGCCATAGCGATTTCCGTAACGAGAGGAGACTGTTTCACAGTCCCTATCGTTAATCGAATTGCTCTTGTACAAATGCTAGAGCACCTTTTCCATCACGAGTTAGTTTGATGTATTGAGCGCCCTCTGTTTTCGCAAGTTTAATATCGAGTTTATCAGTTTCTGCTTTCATATCTTCAAAGTTTGAAGCAACTTGAGGAGCAAGGATAACAAGATCAAACTCTGGCAACATTTCACGGTGAGCACCATAGCCACCTGCTGCTGCTTTCACAGGAACATTGTATTCTGCAGCTGCCTTATTCAAAGCATTCGCAAGAAGTCCACTTGTACCTCCACCAGCACAGAGAACGAGGACATTTGTTTCTTCAGTGATTTTATTTTGTGCTGCTTCTACACCCGCTTTCTCAAGAATAGCATCTGCTTTTGCAGTGTTGAAGTTTGCAGCAACTTTTTCTTTCAATTCATCATTAGATTTACCTGAACGCTCTTCTTCAAGAATTTGTTCATCATAGACTTTAAGGAATGGATAGTAAATGACTACGTCAACCACGATTAGAAGGGCAGCAAGAATGAATGATAGAACTTGGAAGTTCGTACCAAGAACTAGACCTAGTGGAGCTGGGGTTGTCCATGGTAGATTAGCAGTAAATGAATTCATTCCAAGAGTTTCAATGAAGAATTTGAAGATCCAAACGTTTGCGATAGGAGCAAAAATAAATGGAATGAAGAAGATTGGATTTAATACCAATGGAGCACCGAACAAGATAGGCTCATTTACACCGAAGAAAGTTGGAACTACTGAAGCACGACCGATGGCACGATTTCGTTTTGATTTGGTCAACCACATAAACATGAATGGAACAACCAGTGTCGCACCAGTACCACCCATGGTAACGATAAACATTTGTGTACCAGAAGTAAGAATCTTGTCAGCGTGCATACCTTGTTGGAGAAGGTTCAAGTTGACTTCGGCATTTGCATAGGTAATCGCTGCGATAGCAGGCTCAACAATAGATGGCCCATGAATACCAACAAACCAGAAGAAAGCAAAGGCACCAAAGATAATGGTAATACCTAGATAGCCATCAGCTGCAGAGAATAATGGAGCAAAGAATTTACCGATTGATTCTGCCACACTAGAACCAACAAAATGACGAGCTAGTAAATCAATAGCATAAAGTGAAACAACTGAGAGAGTGAATGGGATTACATCTTTAAAGACTTGTGAGATATTTGGTGGAACTTCGTCAGGCATACGAATAGTGACGTTATTCTTAACACAAACCTTATAGATGGCTACAGTAACAAAGGCAGCAAGGAAGGCTGAAAGCAAACCTTTTGTCCCCAAGAATCCAGTAGCTAGACCATTTTCGATAGGATCAGCTGCCAACATCAACAAACCAACAATTGCTGCCAAAAGTGTTGACATATAGTTGATTTGATTGGTTTTCTCCATGCTACGGTTTACTGAGTCGGTCAATGACTTAGCTGTTGTACCAGCTACCAAGAGAGCCAGAATACCCATTGAATAGCTGTAAGGTTTCATCAGAAAGGCTACAACTTCATCAGACCATTTAAAGCCCCATGAGTTTGGTACAAAGGCAATCAAGATAAAGATACTTGAGAAGAGAATAACAGGCATACCTGCAATGAAACCATCACGAATAGCACGAAGATAGATATTACGAGATAATTTCTCAAAGAAAGGTTTTCCTTTCTCAATAAATGCAATGAGTTTATTCATTATTTAACTCCTCTCTTGTACAGTTCAATTAAATGGTGCATCAAATCTTTTAATAAGATAGTTGTCATCAAGTGATCTTGACCATGCATCATGGTTACACTATATGCTAAGTCCTCACCAGCTGCTTCCTTAGTCAATAGACTTGTTTGCGCGTGGTGAGCCTCTGCAATACAGCTACCAGCTTCCTCTACCAGAGCGTCCGCTTTTGCAAAATCACCAGCTTCAGCAGCCTTCAAAGCTTCCAATAGCTTTGAACGAGCATCTCCAGCATAGGCTACGATTTCAAAACCTAACAATGTTACTTCTTCTCTATTCATGATAGAATTCTCCTTATATAGTTTTAAATAAATTTTTATGACAATAAACGTTGGATATGTAGAACTAGATAAACTCGTTCACTTTTATACAAATCAAGACCCGTATGTTGCGTAATTACATCGTAAATCTTGGAGCCAACTTCGAATGCTTTTGGATAAGATTGTTTGATATGGTCTTCCATATCTAGAAGTGATTGATTATCATCTCTGGATCTATCCAAATAATCCAAGAAATAATTCAAATGAATCATAAAACGATCATAGAAATGATTATTCTCTTTAGTTCGTTGAATTGCATAACCCTTTAGCACTTCTTCAACATTCCTGAGAATTTCTTTCCTCTTATCAATCGACTCAACCACTTCCACTTCATTTTCACCTTCGGCATTAATGAAATGATAAGCAATCCGAATAATTTCGTCCTCAGGAAAATGATCCGCTAGCTTCTGACGGTAAATTTCAAATGCTTCATTTGCGATTTGAAAAGCGACAGGATACTTGGCAGAAATATCTGGCAAATTACTATCCTTGTACCTTCCTTGCGTTATGGCTTGATAAGAACAGTAAATATGATCTGTCAAGGTTACATAGAGATACTCTTGAATCGGATAATGATATTTCTTTGATAGATTATCAATGATTTCATAGGTCACTGTGATAAAATCAAGCGGAACATCTTTGAGGAGAGCCATAAAGTTTTCTCTGGACTCTTCGGTCTTCATCCGAAAAATTTTCTCAACCTGATTTTCAGCAATCAAATCCCCCTTCTTCTTTCCAAATGCAATCCCCTTACCAATTACAATCACTTCTTCTCCTTTATCATTTCTGACAAGCGAGACATTGTGATTCATTGGATTTAGAATTCGATACATGTCAACCTCCTTTTATTTCTTAAAGGTATATGAGTACAAAAAATGACCACAAATGAACTAGAAAATCATCCGATTTCTAATTCACCTGTGATCATGCCTAATATTACTTAGTAACACTCACCTTGTATTAACTTGTGATTTAAGTATAGCACAAGTAAGTTATTTTGTAAACCTTTACATACAACTTTTTTTAAAACTTAACTATGTTCTAAAATTCATCAAACAGAGGCTCTGTTTTTATTTATTTTTGTAAATCAAAACAAAAACAGGAAGACAGAAAAATAAAAAAGTAGCTATATTTTTAAAATTCATTAAATCTAATAAACAAAGAACACAAGAAACTATAAAACAAAATACAGTTATTTTTTTAAAAGAATCATTCATAAAGAAATATCCTTTAAGGTAAATCTATGGTGTAAACTGAGAATATTGAAACAATACTTAGTCCTACAACTAACGCTTTAAAACTTTTTTTAGTAAGCATTTATCTTCTCCTTTTATAAAACAACGAATTGAAATGTGCATCTAAATATAGTTTATTCTGGCAATATTGTTTCTGTATTTTTTCCTTCCTAGCTCGTAAAATAAACTATACCTTATTTTTATTATACTTCATATAGTTACTTTCTAATTCATATTAACTTATGATTTAAGTATAGCACAAGTAAGTTATTTTGTAAACCTTTACATACAACTTTTTTTAAAAATTTTTAGATTCATGTTCCTAACCTAGGAGGACTTGCTTACACGCGTTCTTTCCATGAAGTCGCTGTTGTTTGAAGAACTTTGTTGAGTTCGTCAATGTTTTCAAAACCAGTTGTGCGAAGCCATTCGCGAGCTGCTGCTTCACCATCTTTGATGTATGCTTCAACTGATCCAGCCCATGTTGCACGACCACAAAGAACTCCGTTAAAGTTTGCACCTGATTCATGGGCAAATACAAGAGTATCTTGGAAGAGTTTAGCTGATACACCAGCACTCAAGTAGATGTATGGCAAGTTAGTTGTTTCATCTTGTGCTTTGAAGAAGGCTGCTGCTTCTTCACGTGTGTAAACTACTTCACCTTCAGCGAAGCCTTCAACATATTTAATGTTAACAGGAACTTCTACTTTCAAGACATCAATGTTAAAGCGTGGGTCTGAGAAGACTTTCATAGCACCGATAACTTTGTGTGGTTTTACTTTAGCGTATTCTACAGAACCTGCATCAGCAATTTTTTCATCGTAAGCAAGGATTTCAAGGAAGAATGGGATATCTTCAGCCACACACTCAGAACCAATGCGTTCGATGTAAGCTTGTTTTTCTTGGTTGAGTTCGTCTGAGCTATCTACATCATAGTAAAGCAAGAATTTAACTGCATCTGCACCTTCTTCTTTAATACGTTTTGCAGACCAAACATCCAAGCAGTCTGGCAAACGTTTTGTACTTGTTGTGTCATAACCTGTTTTTTCATAAGCAAGGAGAAGACCAGCTTTTTCATCAAGAGCTTTAGTTGCTGGAAGTCCATACTCAGGGTCAAGAAGCATAGATGAAGCGTATTTAGTCAATTCATCTGCTACCAAGACTTTCAGTTCTTCCATTTGAGCCACAGTTGGTTCTTCTGTTTGGTGTTGAGCCATGAGGCGTTTCAAAGCACCACGTTGGTCAAATGCAAGAGCTGAGATGATACCATTTTCATCAGAAAGTTTTTCTAAGCGTACACGTTTTTGTTCTGTTAAAGCCATTTTATACCTCTTTTACTATTAATTGATCATATAGAGCTTGATAGTTGGCCATGTTGACATGACCAGTCATTTTTTCTTGAGCATTGAGCATACCAAGGACATTTGCCTTGATGAGTAATTCTGCATCCGATTCTCTGTGAAGAAGTCCTGAAGAAATTCCTGCCACAGTAGAGTCTCCAGATCCAACAGGATTGACCACCTGAATTCTAGGAATATCTACCTTGTAGAAAGTATCACCATGTTTGGCAAAGGCACCGTTGGCACCAAGTGAAACGATAATCCATTCAATACCTGCAAATAAAGGTTCTTGAAGTACTTCTTTTAATTCATCCAAATCCTCAGAAACTTCTCTTCCTAGAAGCTGAGACAATTCCTCATTATTTGGTTTGATGACTGTTGGTTTATGTGGTGATTCAAGAACCGCCTGAAGTGCTGCACCAGAGCAGTCCAAAACAACAGGCTTGCCAGCTTGATTAGCAAGTTCTACCAAGCTCGCATAGTAATCAACTGGAAGGCCAGCTGGCAGACTACCTGAGATAGCTACTACTTCAACTGAGCCCAAGAGTTTTTTGAAATGTTCCAAAAACTCTTGACCTTCCTGTTCCAATACTTCAGGACCTTTTTCAAGAACTTCTGTTTGGTTGTCTCCGTGGAGAATAGCGATACAGTTACGAGTTTCCCCCTGAATAGAAAAGAAATCTTTCTTAACATTATCATCAATATTTTCAACCAAAAACTCACCAAGTTTGCCACCCACTAAACCAGTAGCAAGAACAGAATCCCCAAATTCTGAAAGTACTCGGGTAACATTGAGCCCCTTACCACCAGCCGTCTTGGTTACATCCACCACACGATTGACAGTATCAATCTTCAACTCATCCAAAGGATAGGAAATATCAATGGATGGGTTCATTGTGACTGTTAAAATCATAGGTCACCTCTTAGTCGTGGTATTCTCCGCGATCCCATTTTTCAAGGAATTCAGTGAAGAAGTTTGCGTCTGTTTGTTGAGCATTGTGACTTTCGACATGTTCAATTTTCGCAATCAATTTTTTGTTTTCTTCAGTTGGTTTGTATTCAGCATGGATGAAAGCTTCGATGATATCGCACATGAGCAATTCACCAGTAATCTTACCACCAAATCCGATAACGTTGGCATTCAATTGTTCTTTAGCATAAAGGGCTGTTGTCATATCACGAACCAAGGCAGAACGGACACCTGGAACTTTATTTACAGCGTTGTTGATACCAACACCAGTACCACAGATACATACCCCAAGATCAGCTTGACCGCTAGTTACAGCTTCCCCTACTTTTTTACCAAAGATTGGGTAGTGAGTACGTGTATGGTCATATGTACCAAAGTCAATAACTTCATATCCTTTTGATTTCAAAAATTCTGAAACCGCCATTTTTTCATCTGTTACGATGTGGTCACATCCAATTGCAATTCTCATTTTTAACTTACCTTTCTTACTGTAATCTAATTAGCACATTTTGTTCAACATGTCAACACGAATTTGGTGACGTCCACCATCGTATTTACCGTTAACAAATCCTTTAGCGATGTTTTTAGCCAATTCATCACCAACAAGTTGTGCACCCATAGTGATCATACGTGAGTTGTTGTGTCCACGAGTCATATAAGCTGAACGTTCGTCAGATACTTCTGCAGCAACCATTCCTTTGATCTTAGTTGCTACCATGAAAGGACCAGCTCCATAAGCATCAATCACGATACCAAGGTTTTGTTCTTCTTTGTTTACTTCTGCAGCAACAGCAAGAGTCACATCAACAAAGTCTTGACCTTCAGCTGTAACATCCACAACGTGGAAGTTTTCTTTTTCCAAGAAGTCTTTCACAACTTCTTTCAATCTCAAACCTGCAGCATCTGCACCGATAACAATAGACATATTGTATACTCCTTTTTATTTTTCTAGGCTAGTAAAACCTTTTATAGTTAGCAGTTTACCTACAAAAGCTCTCTAGCAGTTTATTGACAAATTGGATTGAATGAGATGAATGACACCTTATTCAAGTTTAGGAAACCAGTTTCCTAGAAATAATCCTTCTCCACGAAAGAGAATATAACAAGTGATTATTTGTTTGTTACAAACATCATTTGTTCCTTACAAACATAATATACTCCTATTTTCTGAAAAAGTCAACAGTTAATGTTTGTTTTTGTGTTTTTTAACTAAAAAATTTCGATGTCAAAACCAATTTGATCCACTTGACCAGGTTCTAGGAGACGAACATTCTTCTTATCTTCTAGACGATCTCCTTCTTCAAGGGATGTTGACAAGCCAGACCATGGTTCAAAAGCAATGAAAGGTCCCTTATTCAAAGTTGACCAGATAATGAGATTTGAGAACTCTGCAAAGTGCACTTTCAATCCCTTATCATGTTTACGAGAACGAAGGGCAATTGTTCTAGATTGCAATTCATCTAAGGTAACTGCATCTGTACTGAAAAGATCATAACTAAGATCTATTTCTTTTTGACTCTCTAGCCATGGACTTCTATCTTGAAAATCCAACATACCAGTTTCTGGGAAAGGACGTGGAACAGAGCAAGTCTCCTCTTTCTCAAACTCTAAATAGTAATCTTCATAGACTTCATCATCAAATAGAGGACAATTAAATCCTGGATGTCCACCAATAAAGTAAGGCATGACCTTGCTAGTTTCTTTATTAAAGATCTTGTATTGAGTCCGTACTGTCTTTCCAGAAAGGCTATAAGTGATCTCTAGGCGGAAATGATAAGGATAGTTTTGATAGCTATTCTCATCATCTTCAATTGCAAAAGTTACACTCTTGTCTGTCTGTTCAACTAATTCAAATTCTTTCTTGCGAACCAAACCATGACGAGGAATGTTTCCTTTGCTTTCCTGCCCCTTCTCATCTATATAGACGGCTGTATCCTCTCTCAATGAACCACAAATGGGGAAGAGAACAGGAGCTTGTCCACTCCAATAAGTAGCATCCCCTTGCCACAAATACTCAAGTCCCTCAGCATCTTTTATAGAAGAAAGAGCCCCACCAAAACTGTTAAATTGAACTCTTAATTGTTCTGATTTTAATTCAATTACCATTATTTTCTCCGATTTCTTGATAGTTTATAAAAAACTAGGCTGTCACTCCTAATGGTATGACAACCTAGTTTCAACAATTTACACTCTGCGAAAATCCAATTCAAACTTCGTCAGCGTCGCCTTGCCGTACTTTAGTACATCCTGCAGCTAGCTTCCTAGTTTGCTCTTTGATTTTCATTGAGCTTACATTTTATAGGAGCGCATTATTTTGCTTTTGCTGCGTACTCTTCGTTACGTTTGATCATTTGTTTTCTGTACCAAGCAAAGATACCGATATAGAATACAAGGAAGACTACAGCACCAAGGATTGCTTTGATATCACCTGTTGTAGTGTTACCAATTGTCCAACCGAGAAGTTTTTCGATTGGTCCTTCAAGAGTTGAGTGAGTAATCAATTGAGTTTCGCTCACACCTGCTGGGAAGGCACCTACACCTTTAGCAAGTTCTGTTGCAAATGGTGCAATAAGTGTACCTGAAAGAAGGAAGAGTGGCAACAAGAGTGTTCCGAAGATAATCATACGGAGCAATTTACCACGTGTTACAACCAAGAGAGCTGGAGTAACACCCATAGCGATGATACCTGCAAGTGGCAAGATACCATTTCCGACTTTTGAAAGAAGTACTGCTTCAATCAACATGATTGGTGCAAGTACGTTAGCACAAGCCCAGATTTCAGCACGACCAGCGATGAATGGCCAGTCAAGACCGATGTTGAATTTACGTCCTTGAAGACGTTTAGTAGCAACGTTTGTAATACCTTGTGAAAGTGGTTCTACGGCTGCGATGAACCATGAACCGATAAGTGAGAAGAGTTCCAAAGATACACCGGCAGTCAAACCAAGAGACAACCATCCTCTGATAACAAGACGCCATTTATCTGCATCTGCAACACCTGCAATTGGATGTGGAGTTCCCATAATACCGATAACAATACCAAGAATGAAACCGATAAAGAATTTAGAACCCCAGAAACCGATTTTCTTGTTCAATTTAGCAGCATCAAAGTCATATTTATCAAGACCTGGGAAGAATTTTTCAAAAATCTTATCCAAAACCATGATAACTGGGTTCATCATATAGTTCATGTGAGTTGATGTCATTGGTGATGAACTTGGTGCGTTAAGAAGGTCATCAAATGTAGGTTTCATCAAGTCAGAGTTGATAATTTTCAACACACCAACAAGGACGATAGCTACTGTAGCAATCAAGAGTGAAACCCCTTGGCTCACACCATTGTTGTCAGCATACCATTTAATCAAAAGACCTGTAATAGACAAGTGCCAGATATCGAAGATATCAACGTCAAGTGTATCAGTTTTCTTCATAGCAAGCATCACTACGTTAACAATCAACATGATAAGCAAGAAGTAAAGTGTCCAAGCAGATCCCCAAGTGATTGTTGCAAGTGGTGCCCAACCAACGTCAGTAATACTCAATTGGATACCTGTGTTTTCAACAAATTTTGCAAGTGATGCTGAGAAAGCACCATTTAGCATACCGATGATGGCACCGATACCTGTAAGAGCGATAGCAAGTTTGATACCACCTTCAAGCGCTTTAGAGAATTTCACTCCAAAAAGTAAAGCCAATACTGTCAAAATAATTAACATGATGACAGGTCCACCCATATCTAAGATAGGTGTGAAAAATTCTTTGATTAGACCAAAGATTGCATCCATAACAGTTCCTCCCTTTTTATGTTATATGAATGTTAACTAAATAAAGTATTTATTAGCTTAATCCGTGTTCTTTAATAGCTGCTTCAATGTTGTCAAATACTGGAGCACTCATAGCTGGGATACGGAATAAGATTGGTCCAGCTTCGATAACTGGAATACCTGGATCAAAACCAAGGTCTGTCGCAGCAATTGGGGTAAAAATGTCATAACCTTTGATAAGGTCTTCATTAACGTCTTTGACCATTACCGCATCACAGTGAACATCAAAACCACGGTTTGAAAGTTCTTCTTCAAGAGCACTTTTAATTTGGTGGCTTGAGTTAACACCTGCACCGCAGGCAGCAAGAATTTTAATCATATGGATTTCCTCCGATTTAATATTTTTAATAGACAAGATTATGCAGTTGCTTCAGCTATATAAGCATAGATAGCTTCTGGTTCAGAAATTTTAGCCAAATCTTCCAAATGGCCATTTCCTGTAAAGAAGTCCATCAACTGAGCAAGAATATTCGTTTGACTTGAACTTGAGTTATTAATGATAAAGAAGAGCAAGGATACTTCTACTTCCTTATCTGGCGCAATCATATTGTGGAAAGTCACTGGTTTTTCTAATCGAACGACCACAACTTTTTCGGCAAGATTATGAATTGTATCTGTATGAGGAATAGCCACATTCGGCAAATCCTTACCCAAAAATTCCATATCTAAGCCAGTTGGAAATGACTTTTCACGCGTGATCAAGGCTTCACGATAAGTTGGAGTTACGATTTCTCGTTCTTCCAATAAAGTTGCAACCTGATCAAAGAGTTGTTCTTGATTATCCGCTTCTAAGCAAAACACAAGGTTTTTGTCAAAGAAATGATCTAATCCCATAAGGTTTTCCCTTCTTTCCATTAACTTTATGCTATAAGTATAACACTATATGAAATCGTTGTCAATGATTTTCTGTTCTTTTTTGTCTCTTTTTTTATATTTTTGTTGTTTTTATAGTTTGACTTATAAAAACAAACACATAAACAAACATATTAAACATTTTTTGTTTTAATACTCAATGAAAATCAAAGAGCAAACTAGGAAACTAGCTGCAGGCTGTA
This sequence comes from uncultured Streptococcus sp., assembly GCF_963521865.1. Taxonomy (GTDB): domain Bacteria; phylum Bacillota; class Bacilli; order Lactobacillales; family Streptococcaceae; genus Streptococcus. Next base: position 148,544 of record NZ_CAUQWY010000001.1, on the reverse strand, counting down.
CTTGAGTACGGCAAGGCGACGTTGACGTGGTTTGAAGAGATTTTCGAAGAGTATTAAAACTAAAAAAGCAGACCATTTAAGCCTGCTTTACTATTGATTCTGATATAATTTTGCTATTAATAAGAAAAGCAATTATGATAACTTATTCTTCATCCATACTCAAGACGCTGAGGAAGGCTTCTTGTGGAACTTCTACTGATCCGATGGCTTTCATACGTTTCTTACCAGCTTTTTGTTTTTCAAGGAGTTTGCGCTTACGAGAAACGTCACCACCATAACACTTGGCAAGTACGTTTTTACGAAGGGCCTTGATATCAGTACGAGCCACAATCTTGTGTCCAATAGCTGCTTGAATTGGAACCTCAAATTGTTGACGAGGAATGATTTTCTTGAGCTTATCAACGATGAGTTTCCCACGTTCGTAGGCAAAGTCCTTGTGAACGATGAAGCTGAGGGCATCCACCTTGTCTCCGTTGAGAAGGATATCCATTTTCACCAGCTTAGATGGGCGGTACTCTGACAATTCGTAGTCAAAGCTTGCATAACCACGTGTTGAAGACTTGAGTTTATCAAAGAAGTCGAAGACGATTTCAGCAAGTGGAATTTGATAGATAACATTGACACGATTATCATCGATATAATCCATAGTCACAAAGTCCCCACGCTTACGCTGAGCTAATTCCATTACTGCCCCGACAAACTCCTGTGGTACCATAATTTGCGCCTTAACATAAGGCTCTTCAATGGTCGCAATCTTAGTTGGGTCTGGAAACTCAGATGGGTTTGACACATCCATAGACTCCCCGTCGGTCAAATTAACCTTGTAGATAACGGATGGAGCTGTCATGATGAGGTCGATATTGAACTCACGCTCTAAACGTTCCTGGATAACATCCATATGGAGAAGTCCAAGGAAACCACAACGGAAACCAAATCCAAGTGCCTGAGATGTTTCTGGTTCAAACTGAAGACTAGCATCATTCAGTTGCAATTTTTCAAGCGCTTCACGTAGGTCATTGTACTTGTTTGACTCGATAGGATATAGACCCGCAAAGACCATAGGATTCATCTGCTTGTAACCATGTAATGGCTCTGTCGCAGGATTGGTTGCCAAGGTAACAGTATCACCCACACGAGTATCCTGAACAGTCTTAATAGACGCCGCAATATAACCAACATCACCAGTCGCAAGGAAATCACGACCAACTGCTTTAGGTGTAAAAATACCAACTTCGGTCACATCAAAGGTCTTGCCATTACTCATAAGCTGAATCTTATCGCCAGGTTTGACAACCCCATCCATGACACGCACTTGAAGAATAACTCCACGGTAAGCATCGTAAACCGAGTCGAAAATCAAGGCCTTAAGTGGCGCCGTCACATCACCCGTTGGAGCTGGCACTTTTTCTACGATTTGCTCAAGGATGTCTTCGATACCAATACCAGCTTTAGCTGATGCTAAGACTGCTTCGCTGGCATCCAAACCAATGACATCTTCAATCTCTGTACGCACGCGCTCAGGATCTGCAGCTGGTAGGTCAATTTTGTTAATGACTGGCATGATTTCCAAATCATTGTCCAAGGCTAGATAAACGTTTGCAAGGGTTTGGGCCTCAATACCTTGGGCAGCATCGACCACCAAAATCGCTCCCTCACAGGCAGCGAGTGAACGTGAAACTTCATAGGTAAAGTCAACGTGCCCCGGCGTGTCAATCAAGTGGAAAATATAAGTTTCCCCATCTTTTGCAGTGTAATTGAGTTCGATGGCGTTGAGTTTAATGGTAATCCCACGTTCTCGTTCTAGATCCATGCTATCTAAAAGCTGGGCCTGCATTTCACGACTTGAAACCGTCTCTGTTTTTTCCAAAATGCGGTCTGCTAGAGTCGACTTCCCGTGGTCAATATGGGCGATAATAGAGAAGTTACGAATCTTCTCCTGTCGTTTTTTCAATTCTTCTAAGTTCATGATTCTCTTCCTTTCAGGGTATCTATTTATTATAAATTGTTTTTGACATTTTGACAAGACTATACCCTGCTAGGAGTACTAATCTTCAGCAACAAAGCCGTCATTCTCAATAAAGTGGTGTTCTGTCATTCCTTGGTCTGTAAAGACAATCCCGTGAAGGACACCACCATAGACAGCTCCTCCATCCATTCCAATCTTGCCATCTTCTGTAGTCCAAAGCTCAGCTGTACCACGCTCTTGCTTTAACAAACCATAAACTGGTGTATGCCCAAAGACAATGATTTTCCCAGTATGATTTTCTGCTTCGTGGAATGGTTTTCTAAGCCAGACCTTTTTATAATCTGTGGTTTCATGCCAGTCGCCCAAGGTCAAATCAATACCTGCGTGAACAAAAATATACTTGTCTGTCTCTACCACAAAAGGCATTTGACGAATGAATTCGACCAAGTCTGCTGCTTCGGTAGCAACTCGCTTGGCATCCTCAACTCCATCAACTGGTGCATCCAAGGGACGACCTAGGATAGAGTTAATGGTTGTATCTCCACCATTACGGCGATAGTGATCATAGCTTTCTTCTGGATCATCGAGCCATGTCAAAAACATATACTCGTGGTTTCCTGATAAACAGATAGCCCCTTGATTGTCCACTAAGTCCTTGACCATTTCAAGAACACGGCGACTATCTTCACCGCGGTCAATCAAATCCCCTAGAAAGAGCAACTGGGTCTGACCATCCCATGTTTTGAGAAGGTCTTCTAGCATCGCTGCTTTTCCATGAACATCTCCAATTACATAATAGTCTGTCATCTTATTTCTCCCTATTTCTCAACAATTCTCTGGCTTGTGTCAGGGCAGCTTCTGTCACATCATCACCTGCCAACATCTTGGCAACTTCCTCCACTCGCTCTTCGACCGTCAAAAGACGAACAGTTGAAACGGTTGAATGCTCATTGCTAATCTTCTCAATAAAGAATTGATAATCCGCAATCGCAATCACTTGTGGCAAATGGGAAATAGCCAGAACCTGACCATGCTGGCCAATCTTGTGAATCTTCTGTGCAATAGCCTGAGCTACACGGCCTGAAACTCCTGTATCCACCTCATCAAAGACTATGCTGGTCTTGCCTTCTTTACGAGAAAAGGCAGACTTAATGGCTAGCATGAGACGAGATAATTCCCCACCAGACGCAACCTTGACCAAGGGTTTAAAGTCTTCTCCAGGGTTGGTTGAAATGTAAAACTCGACCATTTCATTTCCCTCACGGCTGAATTTGCCCTTGCTAAAACGAACTTGAAACTGGGCTTTTTCCATATAAAGGTCTTGCAGTTCTTGTTTAATCTCAGCTTCAAGCTGCTGAGCCAAGTCATGACGAGCAGATGCAAGCTGGCCTGCCAAATCAACAAGATTGACTTCCAATTTCTTGAGCTCTGCTTCCATGTCCTCAGACGAAAGGTTATTACCTGTCAAGAGATTGTACTCTTCTGTAATCTTAGCAAAGTAAAGCAAGACATCGTCTACAGTCCCACCATACTTACGGGTAATGGTATGAAGGAGGTCCAAACGATTCTCAACCTGCATGAGACGATTGCCGTCAAAATCAAGGTCCTCAATAATAGCTTCCAAACGTTTGCTAATGTCTTCTAAGACATAGTAGGTCTCAGACAGAGAGCTTGAAATTTCACGGTATTCAGGGTCATACTCTTCGACACTTTCCATGTCATTCATGGCTGAACGAACATTGGCCAGACTTGAAAATTCTTCATTGTCTAACATACTGTAGGCATTGGTTAGGGTATCCGCAATATTTTTATGGTTGAGAAGTTTATCTCGCTCTTGATTGAGAACTAGGTCTTCACCTGCTTGCAAGTTTGCTGCCTCAATCTCTGCCATTTGAAATTCCAACATTTCGATACGTGCCTTGTGTTCCTGCTGGTTTTTCTTGACTTCCAGAACCTGCTTGCGCATTTTTCGATAGGCATCAAAACTCGTTTGATAGGTTTCTTTCAAGACCCAAAAAGCTGCGTCGCCAAATTCATCCAACATCTGGATATGAAGTTGGGGACGCATTAACTCCTCTTGGTCATGCTGACCATGTATATCTACAAGATGTTGCCCAATAGCACGTAAAACAGACAGATTAACCATCTGGCCATTCACACGACTGATACTCCGACCATTTTGCAAGATTTCCCGACGGATGATAATTTCATCCCCCATTTCCAAACCTTGCTCATCAAAAATTTCCTGTAAAAGGCGACTATTTTCAACTGAGAAAAGCCCCTCAATCTCTGCCTTTGGCGCACCATGACGAATAACATCTGTCGTCGCACGAGCTCCCAACATCATATTCATGGCATCAATGATAATAGACTTCCCTGCACCCGTTTCACCAGTCAGGACAGTCATTCCCTTTTCAAAATTGAGGGAAATAGCCTCAATAATGGCAAAGTTTTTTATCGAAATTTCAAGTAACATATAGACCTACCAATTTTTTACTTGTTCAAAGATTTCCTCAGCTAGACTTTCACTTCTGGCAATGACTAAAATCGAGCTATCATCAGCTAAACAGCTAAAAATCTTGTCAGCAAAAGTCTCGATTAACTGAACTTTTACAAAAGCTGTATTTCCTGGGATAACTTGGAGATTGATCATCTTATCCATCAATTCAGCTGACTCAATATTGTCTTCAGCCAGTTGCAAACTTTTTACGATTGATTTTGGCAATTCATAGACATAGGTGTTGTCTCTCAAAGGAATCTTGACAATACCCAGTTCTTTGATATCCCGTGATACCGTCGCTTGAGTGGCAGTGATTCCTGCCTCTTTCAAATGTTCTACGATTTCTTCTTGTGTACCGATTTGATAATCTGTCACAAATCGTCTAATTTTTTCAAGTCTCTCTTTTTTATTCATTTTTAAATTGACTATGCGCCCTCTCTACTACTTCTTCAATATCAGCAAGAACCTGATTGCTTGCTGACTCTTCTTTTTTCAAATACGCTAAAAATTCAATATTTCCATGTCCACCTTGGATGGGAGAAAAGTCCAATCCAAGGACTGAAAAGCCTTCCTCTACTGCCATAGCTGTGACAGATTCAAGGACATTCTGATGAACCTTGGCATCGCGAATAATTCCATTTTTCCCAATCTGCTCACGCCCTGCCTCAAACTGGGGCTTAACCAGAGCCACAACCTGACCTTGATTTGCCAAGACTCGGTGCAAGGCCGGCAAAATCAGACTGAGGGAAATGAAACTCACATCAATACTGGCAAAGCTAGGTTCCTGCTCGAAATCAGTCTTTTCAGCATAGCGGAAATTAAACTGCTCCATGCTGACAACCCGTGGGTCTTGGCGTAATTTCCAAGCCAACTGATTGGTACCAACATCAACTGCAAAGACTAACTCAGCACCATTCTGCAACATAACATCGGTAAAGCCTCCAGTAGAAGCACCGATATCAATCGTTGTAGCTCCTTCCACTGACAAATCAAAGACCTGCAAGGCCTTTTCTAATTTCAAGCCACCACGGCTAACATACTTGAGTTTCTCCCCCTTGAGTTTTAACTCGGTGTCATCTGGAATTTTCTCTCCTGGTTTATCAAACCGTTCTCCATTCAGGACTGCTACGACTAGACCAGCCATGACACCACGCTTGGCCTGCTCTCTCGTTTCAAACAAGCCCTGTTTATAAGCTAGTACATCCACTCTTTCCTTAGCCATTGATTCTCAAACTTTCTACTACTTTCACAATCGATTCTATTTCAAAGGGAACCTGCTGGGTAATTTCTTCTAATTTTGCATTAGCTTGATCCAAAGTCTGGTTACAAAAGGCAATGGCCTCTTCCAAGCCCAACAAGGCTGGGTAGGTTGACTTTTCAGCCTGTAAATCCTTTTGAGGTGTCTTGCCGATTTCCTCAAAACTAGCTGTCACATCCAGTACATCGTCCCTGATTTGAAAGGCAAGCCCAATCAATTCACCAACAGTTTTCAGCTTCACCTGCATTTCAGGTTCCAATTCGGCTATAATAGCAGCCGCTTGGAAGGGATAAGCTAGTAGTTTTCCAGTCTTATTAGCATGAATAGTCTGGAGTTCTTCCAAAGACAAGTGTTGGTGTTCACCCTCCATGTCCAAAACTTGCCCTGCCACCATACCCAGACTTCCTGAAGCAAGCGATAAGTTGACAATCAAGTCTACCTTTATCTGACTTGGCAAATCTGCCTGCGCTATCAAGGCATAAGGATCCAGGAACAAAGCATCTCCAGCCAAAATTGCCATAGCTTCGCCGAATTTCTTATGATTGGTCAAGCGTCCCCGACGGTAATCATCATCATCCATAGCTGGAAGATCATCATGAATCAAGCTCCCTGTATGAATCATTTCCAAGGCCGCAGCTACCTGCGCGTGAGCAGGTTTAATAGCGACCCGCAAGGCTTCCAGAACTTCTAACAAGAGAAAGGGTCGAATACGCTTGCCACCAGCATGAATGGAGTAGAGAACAGACTCTCGCAAACTAGAGGCAAACTGCTGGTCTCCATAAAAGTCTTCCAAGGCCGACTCGACAAGAGCTAATTTTTCTTGCTTCTTCATTCAAAATCACTCTCTGTTCCGTCTTCTTGCATGACCTTGACCAAGGTCTTTTCAGCCTTGTCCAACGTCGCTTGGAGCTCTTTTGACAAGACCATGCCCTTTTGAAAGGCAGCAATCGCATCTTCCAGAGCAATTTCACCATTTTCCAAACTTTGGACAATGGTTTCCAGTTCTGCTAGATTTTCCTCAAATTTCTTTTGTTTTGACATCTTTAACCTCTAATTCTACTTGACCATCTCGCATCAAAAGCGTCACTTGGTCTTTTTTCTTCAAACTCTCAACCGAATCTACAACGGACTCTTCTTTCTTGACAATAGCATAGCCACGCGCCACAATTCGGCTGGTATCCAACATCAGCAAAGCTTCTGAAAGTCGCTTGACCTCAGCAACCTTGGCGTCATAAACCAGCGCCATTTGGCTACGTAGGAGCTTATCCAACTGACCTAGACGATCTTGATAACGTTGAATTTTAGTAACAGGTGATAATTGAACCAGTCGATGCGTCCTTGCTTGGACTAGTTGGTTGCTGTCAGAAATCCGTGTTCGCAAACTTTGTTTTAAGCGCAGTTGCAGTTGATCCAAGCGTTGCAAATAACCGTCATACAAGCGCTCTGGCTGTCTAAAGATAACAGACTGACTGCATTTTTTCAAAGCTTCTTGTTTCTTCGATAGGACATTTCGGACTGCTGTTGCCATCCGCTTTTCCTGATTTTGCAAATGAGCCAATACATCTAACTTGGTCACAGGTGTTGCTAGTTCAGCAGCAGCTGTTGGTGTGGCAGCGCGACGATCTGCCACAAAATCCGATAAAGTCACATCCGTCTCATGCCCCACACTAGAGATAACTGGTAAACGAGATTCAAAAATAGCTCGTACCACAATTTCCTCGTTAAAGGCCCAGAGATCCTCAATAGAACCTCCACCACGACCAATAATCAGCAAATCCAAATTGTCCCGTTGATTAGCACGCGCAATATTACGAGCAATTTCCTCCGCAGCCCCTTCACCTTGAACCTTAGTCGGATAGAGAAGGATATCAACACCTGGAAAGCGCCTGCTGACGGTCGTGATAATATCTCGAATAACAGCTCCACTGCGACTGGTTACTACACCAATTCTCTTTGAAAACTGAGGAAGAGGTTGCTTGAAGCGTTCTTGAAACAGGCCTTCTTCTGTCAATTTTTTCTTGAGTTGTTCAAACTGAATCGCAAGCGCCCCAACCCCATCAGGCTCAGCCTTTTCAATGATGATGGAGTAGCTACCACTCGGTTCATAGACCTGTACACGCCCAATCACATTGATCTTCATCCCTTCTTCCAGATCGAAACCTAATTTCTGATAAATTCCAGACCAGATGGTCGCTTGAATGACTGCGTGGTCATCTTTTAGGGAGAAATATTGGTGAGTAGGTCGTTTACGAAAGTTGGAAACTTGACCAGTTAAATAGACCCGTTCCAAGTAAGGGTCTTTATCGAATTTCATTTTCAGATACTTGGTCAAAGTTGTTACCGATAAATACTTTTCCATCTCCACCTACTATTTATTTTCTTGCTCTTTCATGGGTATTATTATACCAAAAATATGCCTAAAAATCTCCATTTATGTACCATTATGAGAGAAAAATAGAAAAAGGAGGCAAGGCCTCCACATCTGATTATTTGCTATTTCGAGCTTCTTCCAAAATCTTTGCAATCTTGGTCGTCAACAGGTCGATAGCAACTGTATTGCTGACTCCTTCAGGAATGACGATATCAGCATAACGCTTAGTTGGCTCGATAAACTGGTGGTACATAGGTTTGACCACACCTAAGTACTGGTCAATAACGCTATCAAGGCTACGTCCACGCTCTTCCATATCACGCTTGATACGACGAATAATGCGCACATCATCATCCGTATCCACAAAAATCTTGATATCCATCAAATCACGTAGGCGCTTGTCCTCCAAGACCAAAATCCCCTCAACGATAAAGACATCTTGAGGCTCCTGACGATAGGTCTTGCTACTCCGTGTATGCTCTGTATAGTCATAAGTCGGGATGTCCACCGGACGACCTGCCAACAATTCCTTAATCTGCTCAATCATCAAGTCTGTATCAAAGGCAAAAGGATGGTCGTAGTTGGTTTTGACACGCTCTTCAAAGGTCAAATGAGACTGATCCTTATAGTATGAATCATGCTCAATCATGGAAATCTTTTCATCAGGAAAATGCGATAAAATGGCTCTTGAAACACTGGTCTTACCACCACCAGAACCACCTGTCACTCCGATAATGATTGGTCTATTTTGCATGCTATCCTCCGTTTTTTTATCCGTCGTCTATTCTATCATATTTTTAGCAAAATTTATAGTCTGATTTGGATAGTCTAGGGGAAACAACACTCCCTACACCTCAGTTAGACTAGCTAAAAACCTTCCTTGGCTTATAGAGATTGTCCCGTTTTTCTAGAATGGCTAGTAATTTATCGTCTTCAAAGGCAGCTAATTCTTGTTCTGTTTGGTCGAGTTCAATAAAACGACCAAAGCGCACTTCTGTAGCCTCTTCTGGACTTAGGAAAACTTTGACGAGGTCCCCTGTTCCAATCTCTAGAGGATGGAGAAAGTCCAGCTGACCAGCCTCCACTTTTGCAGCAATTTCTTCCAAGGTAAGAGCATCTTCTAGTTGCAAACCAGCTGCACTAGTTCGTGTCAAATGTGACATATGGGCAGCATAACTCAATTTTTCTCCTAAGTCAACAGACAAGGTACGAATATAAGTTCCCTTACTGCATTTCACACGAAAAGTGAATCTTGCAAGTTCGCTCTCATAAGAAATCGGACTTGTCCGCTCAAATTGATAAATGGTCACCTGACGTTCTGGACGTTCCACTTCCTGACCAGAACGCGCATACTCATAAAGCTTACGACCATTGACCTTAACAGCTGAGTACATAGGCGGAATCTGGGTAATAGGCCCAGTCAGACTCGCAATTGCTTCGTCAACAATGGTTTCATCCAAGAGCGACAAAACAGGTGTTTCTGCGACCACTTCTCCACTGGCATCCTCAGTCGTCGTGGAATAACCTAGAGTGATTTCCCCCTCATAGACCTTGCCCTCATCCTGCATAAACTCGACCATACGTGTCGCCTTGCCAACCGCAATGGGCAAAACGCCCACTACATCTGGATCCAAGGTCCCACCATGACCAATTTTCTTAGTTCCCAAAATCTTACGCAGTTTAAAAACCGCATCATGCGAGGTCATCCCCGCTTCTTTTCTTAAGTTGATAATACCATTCATTTTTGCTTTCTACTCCCCCTTCAGAGCTTCAAATTTCGCTTTCATGGTTGGATTTTTTCGAGTTAGTTTTTTTACTGAAACGTCTTCCAACTTGTTGTTAGCGAGACGGAGTTGGTTTTCAGATGTTGTCAAGAATTTCTTAACCTCTTCCATGCGCTTAATAGCCTTATCGATTTCGTCGATGGCTTTGCCGAAGTTGGTTGAAGCAGAGTTGTAGTTTTTCGCAAAAGCTACTTTGAAGGCATCCAAGTCTTCCTCAAAGTGGGTAATATCGATATTCTGCTCCCGAACAAGCGCTAACTCTTGCTTGTATTTTAGGGAATTAAGCGCCGCATTACGCAAGAGCCCAATCAACTGGATAAAGAATTGAGGACGAACCACATACATCTTTTCATACTCGTGGCTGACGTCAACAATCCCTGTGTTAAAGTAGTCATTATCAGCCTCAAGCATGGTTACCAAAACTGCATATTCACAGTTCTTTTCACGACGATCCTTGTCCAATTCCTTATAAAAATCCACGTTCTTGTGCTTCTTCTCTGTCCCGTCCGCTTCATTCTTCATCTCAAACATGATGGAAATGATTTCGACCCCATTTTCATCACATTCACGGAAGATAAAATCCCCCTTAGACCCACGCGCTGAAACCTTGTTATCCTTCTCAAAGTAGGCATTTGGAAAGGCAAAACTGCGGACCTTGTTAAACTCACTCTCTGCATACTGTTCCAGACTTTCTCCAATGGCTTTTGTAGATTGCTGGGCTTTGAAATTCTTATAGAACTCGACCTGTTCACTTGCTGCTTTGAGCTGTGCTTCATAGTTTTGCTTAACTGAAGCAAGAGAAAGCTCGTTTTCTTTTTCTTGTAATAGGAGCTGATTTTTGACCTGATCGCGTTCTTTTTCTAGGTCAGAAAGAGTCTTTTGCAGTTGATTTTCATGCTCTAAACGCAAGGTGGCCAATTGGTTTTCCAAGGCCTGCACTTCCTTGTCCTTGGCCAAGAGAGCCTGATTGCTTGTCTGTTCAACCTCTTTCTTGGCCAATTCTTTTTCTGTATCAAAGTTTTGGATTTGACTCTGCAATTGCGCAATTTCTTTGTCTTTTTGAGCCAGTTTAGACTGTTGTTCATTCATGGCCTTTTGCTCAGCCAAGGCCAGTTCCTGCCTCATCCTATCGTGCAGTTCCTTATCAAACTCTGCTGTTCTCACTTGAGACAAGAGTTCAGCATACTGACTTTCATTTACTGTAAAGACCTCCCCACAGTTGGGGCATTTGATTTCGTTCATATCATTCCTCTTTCTAGACTTCTTTAACCATTATATCATGTCTGAGGGAAAATCAAAAACAGTGAGTCGAAACCCACTGTTTATCTTCTTTTTCTTTAAATTTTTTCCAAGGCCAAACGCAAATCTTCAATCAAATCATCTACATTTTCAAGTCCGATTGACAAACGGATTTGGTTTGGTGTGACACCTGCTGCTTCAAGATCTTTTTCTGACAACTGACCGTGAGTGGTTGTAGCTGGGTGAACAACAAGAGACTTGGCATCTGCCACGTTTGCTAGGTCAGAAAAGATTTCTAAATGATCAATTACCTTGCGTGCTTCTGCCTCCCCACCTTTGACATGGAAGGTAAAGATTGAGCCCACACCTTTTGGCAAATATTTCTCAGCCAAAGCATGGTAAGGACTATCAGCAAGTTTTGGATAGTTGACTTTTTCTACCTTAGGATGGTTGACAAGGAAATCAACAATTTTCTCTGCATTTTGCACATGGCGTTCCACACGAAGAGAGAGGGTCTCAAGTCCTTGTAGTAACAAGAATGCATTAAATGGGGACAAGGCTGCACCTGTATCACGGAGCAATTGAACACGGACAGCTATAATAAAGGCAGCTGCACCCACATCACGAGTATAGCTCAAATTGTGATAGCTTGGGTCTTCCTCAACAAATTGAGGGAATTTCCCTGAAGCTGCCCAGTCAAAACGACCGCTATCGACAATTACTCCTCCAATAGTCGTACCATGCCCACCGATAAACTTAGTCGCAGAATGAATAGCAATATCTACACCATGAGAAAAAACGTTAATCAAATAAGGTGTAGCAAAGGTATTGTCAGAAACAAGTGGAATTTGATGCTTATGAGCAATCTCTGCCAATTTTTCCAAATCTGGAATATTAATCAAGGGGTTGCCCAAAGTTTCAATCAAGACAAGCTTAGTATTGTCATTGATAGCTGCTTCCACTTCCTTCAAATTATCAACATCGACAAAGGTTGTTGTGATCCCATAACGAGGAAGGGTTTCTTTCAAGAGATTGAAGGTTCCACCGTAAATAGTTGATGCTGCTACAACATGGTCACCAGCATGGGCAAGTGCCAAAATTGTATAAGTCACTGCAGCCATACCAGATGCTGTTGCAAGAGCTCCGACACCACCTTCGAGAGCTGCAATTCTTTCTTCAAAAGCAGCCGTTGTAGGATTGGTAATACGAGTATAGATATTACCTGGCTTTCTCAAGGCAAACAAATCGGCACCTTCCTGCGTGTCATCAAAAACAAAGGATGTTGTTTGATAAATCGGCACTGCACGAGACTTGGTAGCTGGATCCACAACTTGACCAGCGTGTAGTTGCAAAGTTTCAAATTTAAAATCACGAGTCATAAAACGACCTCCAAATAGTTTGATTAAGGATATTGTAGCACCTTAAGGTATAGTTTACTAATATTAGTTTTCTATATTTTGATATAATAAATAGCTATTGCCTTATTTTAAAAATGAAAAAGGCACGACTCAATCGTGCTCATTTTCTTAATCTACATAAGTATCTTCATTTTTATTGAGGAAGGCATACGGAAGACCCATCAAGAGACCTCCTCCGATAAAGTTTCCGATGAAGGTTACCCCCCAGTGACGAAGCATATTTCCAACACCGAAGTTAGCAATTGAATCCGCAGCAACACTGAATTTCACAATCGCGAAAGAAGCAAAGTTCGCAGCAATGTGCTCGTTTGTTAAGAATACAAACATGTAAATTGCTGACAAAACAAGCCAAAGTTTGGCACCACCATCTTTGACCAAAACAAATGAAAGAATCGCAATATTTACGAAAATATTTGCTAAAATCGCCTCAAGCAAGATTAATTCATTTGAACGGCCTAACTTCATCTCAACAACCCCTGAGATGAAACTATCATGAGTCAGATGTGCATAGGCTGCTGAATGAGCAAAGCCCCACCCTGCTATCAAGGCTCCGATAAGGTTGAACAAGGTACAGTAAAGTAAAATCTCAGCTGTTTTTCTCCAAGAGATTTTTTTCAAGAAACTACCAGCAGTCAAGAACATCATGTTTGATGTTACCAACTCGGCATTCAAGAAAACAATGTAGGCCAATCCCCAAGCAAAGACAAAGGGGAAGAGGAATCGTCCACTACCTGGCGCAATTTTATTAATCAAGTCAGCCCCAACTGCACCAGCAGCTGTACTGAAGGTCAAAAATGCACCTGCAAACATAGAACGAATCGCATACTTAAATTTGCTTTGGCTATAAAGACTTTCTTTCTTCTTGCAAGCAAATTCAATCTTTGAGATAAATTCTGAAGAAACCATAATAAACTCCTAAAACTTTTATTTGTGATAATTATAACATAAAACAGATATAAAGAAAAGCCTTTCCTAATTGTATTTTTAATAAATTTATAAATCTAGTAATCGTTTACATTGTTTTAATAACAAGCTTTTAGAATTTTTAATTGTCCGAATTTAGAGATTGAGTAGAATCATTTTTGTTCTATTTAATATATTTATTACTAAATAGAAGAAAATAATTTCTCCGCACCCCTACTCTGACTCTTCTTAATCAACATATATATCTTCATTCTTATTTAGAAAGGCATACGGTAAACCAATCAGAAGTCCTCCACCTATAAAGTTAGCAATGAAGGTAACTCCCCAATGTCGAAGGATATTTGGTAGATCAAAGTGAGGTACTTGATCAGCAATCATGCTGAATTTCATAATACTAAAGGAAGCAAAATTGGCAGCAATGTGCTCATTGGACAAGAAGACAAACATGGAAATAGCTGATAAAATGATCCATAGTTTGGCGGCACCATCTTTAACTAGTATAGATGAAAGAATGGCAATATTTACAAATACATTGGCAAGAATTCCCTCAAGCAGGACTAAATCACTTGGACGCGCCAATTTCTTGGCTACAAGCTTAGGAAGGAAACTATCATGAGTCAAATGGGAAAAGGCTGATGAGTTGGCAAAGGCCCATCCAGCTACCAAGGCACCAATGAGATTAAACAAAGTACAATAGAGTAAAATAATCATTGCCTTTTTCCAATCAATCTTTTTCAAGAACACTCCAGCTGTTAAGTACATCATATTGGAAGTTATCAATTCCGCATTTAGAAAGACGATATAGGCCAGCCCCCAAGCAAAAACAAATGGGAAAAGGAAATACCCACTACTTGGAACAATATTATTTAATAAATCCGCACCAATAGCCCCAGCAGCTGTACTAAAAGTTAAAAAAGCACCTGCAAACATGGAACGAATAGCATACTTGGACTTACTTTGATTGAAAAGACTTTCTTTCTTGTTGCAATAATAATCTATCTTCGAAATAAACTCTGAAGAACTCATAAACATCTCCTATTTTTTTATATTTATTATTATAACACATTTTTTTGAATGAGTAATCATTTTCTTAAATTTATAACATTTGTATTGATTTATACTCAATGAAAATCAAAGAGCAAACTAGGAACCTACCGCAGGCTCTACTTGAGTACGGTAAGGTGAAACTGACGTGCTTTGAAGAGATTTTCGAAGAGTATTAGCATTACATAGTATGCTTATAAAACAAAATAAAAAGAATCAGTAGAACTAGATGTTTACTGATTCTTTAACTATTAATAGCGTTGTTTATACGGTTGATTGAAGGCTGTTAGAACTTCTTCAGGTGTTTGTGAATAGTCTTTTGTATCTTTCAAATCACCTTTTACAATAATCCGCTCTGTCGCATCATAGTCCACACAAGTTACAAGTGTGATCTCATCAACACCACTACGGTCATCAATCTCATCCACACGATCTGGTGTTACATGCTTAACCTCATGAATGACATAAGTATAAACCTTATCCTTATCAGTCAGATAAATTTTCATACCATTTTTAGCATGTGATAAGGGAGAAAATAGCATCTGACTGGCATTTTCCGCCGTGAAGATATGATGGCTCGCAAGTGAATAGTTTCCTTTCCCCATCACTTGATCACGCTTCATTGTACCAGCTCCATAGAAAAGATTGACATTATCAAGACCTTTAAAAATAGGTAAGTTAATTTCTACTTCAGGAATAGCAATCCCACCAATAACTGGTAATTTTTGCGAATTCCATTGTGAGGATAAGACAGCTTCTGATGAAATGGCTTTTACTGAGTCAAAGTCAAAATTACCTTCTGTATCTTGATTTTCTTCCAATTTTTCTTTTGATACCTGGCTAACTTGATACTTGTTAGTATTCCAAACCATGAAAATATCACGAATTTTGGAATTAAAGATTAATGCCAGTGACAAGAGGATCAAGAATCCTGCCAAGACATTGATTAGTAAATTTTTACGGTTTGTTTTCTTATTATTCTTTCTATGAGACATTATGCTTCACCTTCTATTTCGTTTTCTGTCCCAACTTCTTCTTTTTCTGACGCTGCTACCGTTGTAAAGGTCACAATTTTAGCATCCTGATCCAAGCGCATCACTTTAACTCCCATAGTTGAGCGCCCTGTTTGTGAAATATTGGCAACGTTGGTTCGAATCATGACACCTGTATCAGTGATAATCATCAAATCTTCATCACCTTTAACAGTCAAAAGACCTGATAGAGGACCATTTTTTTCAGCTACATTAGCCGTCTTCATTCCTTTACCACCACGACCTTTTGTTGGATATTCAGTCGCAACTGTGCGCTTACCGTATCCTTTTTCTGTAATGATAAGAACCTCGTCCTGGTCTGTAATCACACTAGCACCAACTACTGTATCTCCTTCACGAAGATTGACACCTTTCACACCAGTAGCGATACGACTCATGCCTCGAACGGCTGATTGATTAAAGCGAACTGCATAACCAAGCTTAGTACCAATGATAATATCCGTATCTTCTTCCGTCAACAAGACATTAATCAACTCATCTTCATCTTTGAGGTTCAATGCCTTAAGTCCATTTTGACGAATATTAGCAAACTCCTTAACGCTGGTTCTCTTCACAATACCATGACGAGTTGTGAAGAAGAGATAAGCGTCATCGCTGCGTTCAGATTCAACATTGATGATGGTCTGAATACTTTCACCTTCATCCAATTTCAAAAGATTGACAATTGGCAATCCCTTAGCGGTACGACCATATTCAGGAATTTCATAGCCTTTCAGGCGATAGACACGTCCTTTATTTGTAAAGAAGAGTAGGTGATCATGGGTGCTAGTTGACACTAATTCACGGACAAAATCGTCATCCTTAACTCCTGTTCCTTGAACACCACGCCCCCCACGTTTTTGAGCAGTGAACTCACCTTGGTCTAGACGTTTGATGTAACCTTTGTTAGAAAGAGTGATCAAGACATCTGATTCTTCAATCAAATCCTCATCTTCGAGACTTAAGACTTCACCAACCATCAATTCAGTACGACGTTGGTCACCAAACTTACGCTTGACTTCGTCCAATTCGTCTTTGATGATTTGAGAAACACGTTCTGGCTTAGCAAGAATATCTGCTAAATCCGCAATCAGAGCCAAGAGGTCATCATACTCAGACTGAATCTTATCACGTTCTAAACCTGTCAAACGACGAAGGCGCATATCAAGGATGGCTTGACTTTGACGTTCAGAAAGCTTAAACTTGCTCATCAACTCAGCTTGAGCTTCCGCATCCGTTTCACTAGCACGGATGATACGAATCACTTCGTCGATATGGTCTAGTGCGATTAAGAGACCTTCTAAGATATGAGCACGCGCTTCTGCTTTTTCCTTATCAAAACGGGTACGACGAACAACCACTTCTTTTTGGTGCTCGATATAAGCATCCAAAATCTGACGAAGAGACAAAATCTTCGGTACCCCATTTTGAATAGCCAACATATTGAAACCAAAGTTGGTTTGCATCTGGGTCATCTTGAAGAGGTTATTGAGGATTACATTGGCTGAGGCATCACGCTTAACTTCGATAACAAATCGAACCCCTTCACGGTTTGATTCATCACGGACTGCTGTGATTCCCTCAATGCGTTTTTCTTGAACCAAACGAACAATATGCTCATGCACCTTGGTTTTATTGACCATATAAGGAAATTCAGTTACTACGATGCGCTCACGGCCAGTCTTAGTTTCTTCGATTTCTGTACGAGAACGTAGGACAATAGAACCTTTACCTGTTTCATAAGCCTTATGAATGCCTGATTTCCCCATGACAAGGGCACCTGTTGGAAAATCTGGACCAGGCAAGACTTCCATCAAGTCCTTAGTGGTCACTTCAGAATTGTCCATGACCAACTTCACCGCATCAATGGTTTCTCCAAGGTTATGAGGTGGAATATTGGTTGCCATCCCGACAGCAATACCAGTTGCTCCATTAACCAAAAGGTTTGGAAAACGCGCTGGCAAGACCAAAGGTTCACGTTCATTGGCATCATAGTTATCAACGAAATCAACTGTATTTTTATTGATATCACGAAGCATTTCCAGAGCAATCTTGCTCATACGTGCCTCAGTGTAACGCTGGGCGGCAGCACCATCGCCATCCATGGAACCAAAGTTCCCATGGCCATCTACAAGCATGTAACGGTAGCTCCACCATTGAGCCATACGGACCATAGCCTCATAGATAGAGGAATCTCCGTGTGGGTGGTATTTACCCATAACATCCCCTGTAATACGAGCAGATTTTTTATGGGGTTTATCTGGAGTAACACCCAATTCATTCATTCCGTAGAGAATCCGACGGTGAACAGGTTTCAAGCCATCTCGAACATCAGGAAGAGCCCGCGCAACGATAACACTCATGGCGTAATCGATAAAGCTCGTCTTCATCTCCTTTGTCAGATTGACATTCACTAAATTTCTATCCTGCATTAATAAATGCCTCATTTCACAATTAGTAATTAACTATATTATACCATAATGTCCGCTATATTTCAGGTATCTAAAATCACTAAAACGTTTACATCAAGAACTGAAATGCATATCCGTGACAAAGCTTTTTAAAAGTGATAGAATTGAAATAACTGGGGAACACCCTGAATAAAATTAAGGAGATGTTTAGACAAATGACACTAACTAAACAACACAAAAAAGTTATCCTTGTTGGTGATGGTGCTGTAGGTTCATCTTACGCTTTCGCCCTTGTTACTCAAGGAATCGCACAAGAACTTGGTATTATTGAAATTCCTCAATTGTTTGAAAAAGCAGTTGGTGACGCTGAAGACCTTAGCCACGCCCTTGCATTTACTTCACCAAAGAAAATCTACGCTGCTAAGTACGAAGACTGTGCGGACGCTGATCTTGTTGTTATCACTGCTGGTGCTCCTCAAAAACCAGGTGAAACTCGCCTTGACCTTGTAGGTAAAAACCTTGCTATCAACAAATCAATTGTTGAGCAAGTTGTTGCTTCTGGTTTCGATGGCATCTTCCTTGTAGCAGCTAATCCAGTTGACGTCTTAACTTACTCAACTTGGAAATTCTCTGGATTCCCTAAAGAACGCGTTATCGGTTCTGGTACTTCTCTTGACTCAGCTCGTTTCCGTCAAGCCCTTGCTGAAACAATCGGTGTTGACGCTCGTTCAGTCCATGCCTACATCATGGGTGAACACGGTGACTCAGAATTCGCTGTTTGGTCTCACGCTAACGTTGCTGGTGTTAAATTGGAACAATGGTTGCAAGCAAACCGTGACTTGAATGAAGCTGACCTTGTTGAACTCTTCATTTCTGTTCGCGACGCTGCATACTCAATCATCAACAAGAAAGGTGCTACATACTATGGTATCGCTGTAGCCCTTGCTCGTATCACTCGTGCAATCCTTGATGACGAAAATGCCGTGCTACCACTCTCTGTATTCCAAGAAGGTCAATATGGTGTTGAAAACGTCTTTATCGGTCAACCAGCTATCGTTGGGGCACACGGTATCGTTCGTCCAGTAAATATCCCATTGAACGACGCAGAAACTCAAAAAATGCAAGCATCTGCAAAAGAATTGCAAGCTATCATTGACGAAGCATGGAAAAATCCTGAATTCCAAGCAGCTTCAAAAAATTAATTTAAATAGCTTGATAGACTAGCCAAAAAGTCTTTAAAATCAAAAAAACGCATATTATCAGGTATAGAAATCCTTGATAATATGCGTTTTATTGTGGAAAGATTTATTTCATTTTCTGTTAAAGTATTCCTAGAAATGAATTTGACTTTATTAATCAATTTGTTCATTGCTTATTTCATTCGATTATAAATCGCAATTAAAAAGTTATGCCTCCTAGACAAAAAAGAGCCCATCATACAGGCTAGAAAGCTCGATATGATAGGCTTTTTTATTTTAATTAACGTACTGTGCGGATACGCATTGTGTTTGTACGTACAGCTTCTCCAAGTGGCACACCAGCTACGATAACGATATCGTCACCAGATTGTACAAGACCTGCTTCAACTGCTTTACGTTCGGCAATTTCGAACATATCATCAGTTGATGATGGAGCATCTGTCAACATTGGGATAACACCCCAGTTCAACATCAATCCACGTTCTGTCAATTCGTCAAATGTCAACGCCAAGATGTCAGCATTTGGACGGTATTTAGAAATCAAACGTGCAGTGTGACCTGTCTTAGTAAGAGTTACAACCAATTTAATGTCCATTGAGTTAGTAGCATCTTTAACAGCTGAAGCCATTACTTCTGTCTTAGAGTTACGTTCGAATGAATCTGAGTTCAAACGTCCGTATTCGTTAAGAAGAGTTTGTGCGTTCTTGTCGATTGTAGCCATTGTAGTTACTGACTCAAGTGGGTATTTACCATTTGCAGACTCACCTGAAAGCATTGTAGCGTCAGTTCCGTCGATAACAGCGTTAAATACGTCTGATACTTCTGAACGAGTTGCACGTGGTTTTTCAGTCATTGTTTCAAGCATGTTTGTTGCAGTGATAACAACTTTACCAGCGGCATTAACTTTCTTGATGATCATTTTTTGGTAAACTGGAACCATTTCGAATGGTACTTCGATACCCATATCACCACGAGCAATCATGATACCGTCAGCAGCTTCGATGATTTCATCCAAGTTGTCGATACCTTGTTGGTTTTCGATTTTAGCGAACAATTGAACGTGTCCGTTTCCAGTTTCTTCACAGATTGCACGAACTTCGTTGACGTCTTTTGCAGTACGTACGAATGAAATCGCGATGAAGTTGATACCTTGTTCAAGACCAAAGCGGATATCATCGTTATCACGTTCAGCAAGAGCTGGGAAAGGAATTTTAGTGTTAGGGATATTAACACCTTTTTGTTTAGCGATTACGCCATCATTTTCAACTTCAACTTCAAATTCACGAGTCGCATCATCTTTAGCAACTACACGAAGACCAAGTTTACCATCGTCAACCAAAACTTGACGACCAACTTCAACATCATCATAGATATCAAGAGCTCCGGCAACGTTCAATGCAATCACATCACGAGTTGATTGAATTCCTTGTTTAGTTGCAACACGGATTTTTTCACCAGTTGTGTAAGAGTACTCTTTGGCATCTCCTTCAAACAATTCTGTACGGATTTCTGGTCCTTTAGTATCAAGAAGGAAACCAACTTTTTTACCTGCAAGTTTTTCAGCAAGTTTAACAGTTGCCATACGGTCACCTTGTTCTTGGTGGTCACCGTGTGAGAAGTTGAAACGGAATGTATTAGCACCAGCTTCAATCAATTTAGCAATGTTTTTAGCAGAAGCTTCAACATCAAGTTTTCCACTCCAGTATCCGTCATCACCAAATTTTTTACCACCACGGATCTCTACCGCAGGACCTAAAGTTGCAACGATTTTTACACGTTTGTTCATGATTTTTGTGACTCCTTTATATATATGACCTCTTTGGTCTTATTAACTAATTTTTAAATTATGACAAGCTCTTATTCAAACTAGAAAGTTCAAGATCAGCTTTATGTGGATTATTAACCACAATCTTACCATCTGCAGTCAAGCTAAACAATGCCCCTTCTTCTGCAGTACCAAGAATTGGGTTTTCAACCATTTTCTCATTACGGATACCAACCGCAACGCCACCGATACCTTCTTTAAGAAGTTTAACGGCATGGGCACCCATACGTGATGCCAATACACGGTCACGAGCTGTTGGAGAACCACCACGTTGGATATGTCCAAGTTCTGTCACACGAAGGTCGCTTGTATCGCCAGCTTCTTTAAGTTTTTGACCAAATTCAGCTGCTGACATAACACCTTCTGCCAAGACGATGATGTTGTGTTTTTTACCACACTCATAGCCAGCTTTAATGCTTGCTACGATATCTTCCATCTTGAAGCCTTCTTCAGGGATGATGATTTCATCAGCACCAGTAGCAATACCTGCCCAAAGAGCGATATCACCAGCGTTACGTCCCATAACTTCGATAACAAAAGTACGACGATGACTTGATGATGTATCACGAATCTTATCAATAGCGTCCATAGCAGTCGTAACCGCTGTGTCAAAACCGATTGTGAAGTCAGTACCAACGATATCGTTATCGATTGTACCTGGAAGACCGATAGCTGGGAAGCCATGTTCAGTCAAACGCATAGCGCCGTGGTAAGATCCGTCTCCACCGATAACAACTACACCTTCAATCCCGTGTTTTTTCAATTGCTCAATCCCTTTAAGTTGCCCTTCAAGTTGAGCGAACTCTGGGTAACGAGCTGAGTGAAGGAAAGTACCACCACGAGAAATGATGTCTCCTACTGAAGCAGCATCTAGGGGATGAATTTCACCAGCAACCATACCAGCATATCCATCATAGATACCAAATACTTCCATTCCTTCTGAAATTGCTTGACGAACAACTGCGCGGATGGCAGCATTCATACCAGGGGCGTCTCCACCACTAGTTAAAACAGCAATACGTTTCATTTGGTTTATGCTCCTTTTTCTTTTAACATTCTTACTGATTATATCACATTTAATTAGAAAATTCTTCTATTTTCCGTAATTTTAGTGATAAATCGTTTTCATAGCAATTTTATTCAATTTTGCTTCTAATTCATCAGATTTAGCTACAAAATGATGAGGAGATACAATGGTTTTCTGTTCCTCTTCATACCTGATGATGACTGGGATTGTTCCTTTATATAGCTCTAAAATACGTGAAATTTCTTGATCCGATTCATGATTTTTCACCTGAATCCAAAAGCGTTCCGCAACTGCTTCTCTTATTTCTTGTGCAATCATTTGCAGACGACCATCACGTGACTGGACTTTCCCTTTGATATAGTAGAATGCTCCCTCTCTTATTTCCTGTCCAACCTGCCGATATAGGTCTGAAAAAAGGGTAACATCCAATTTTTTCTTACTGTCATCTACCTGTAAGAAGGCCATATTTTCACCCTTTTTGGTGCGAATAGTTTTAATTTTTTGAATTTCTACCAAGATAATGGAGTGACTATTTTCTGACAAATTTCCAATTGGTGTAATCGGATAAATAGCCTTACTTGCGATAGTTTGTAGGGGATGTTTGCTGACACCTATCCCTAAAAGTTCTTGTTCCATATAGAATTTTTCTTGATCTGTCCAATCTTCCGATTCCTGCCAACTATAAATAGTATCTCCAAATAAACTTCCTAACTCTTTTACAAATTCAAATAGATTAGCTAAGTTATTAAATACTTTTTGACGATTTTTTTCAAATGAATCGAAAAGGCCAACTTTTACCAAAGGTTCTAGCAGAGGAAGTTTCAGATAATTCTCAGGTAATCTAGCTATAAAATCTTCAATGTTAGAATAAGGTCTATTTTCAATAATCCAAAGCGCCAAATCTTTGCTGACTCCCTTAATCGATTTCAAACCTAGATAGATAGACTTATTGGCAATTTTATCGTGATAGGGAATGGTGTTAATTGACAGAGGGGCTACTTCAAATCCTGCTTCTAGAGCATCCATTAAGTAATCACTGTTGGAAGAATTTAACATGACCTGATAAAAGATGGCTGGATAATGCGTTTTGAAATAGGCCAACTGGAAAGCCAAGGCTGAGTAGGCATAGGCATGAGAACGGTTAAAACCATAACCTGCAAACTTCTCCATAACATCAAAGACCTGCTCTGCCTTTTCCGCAGTATGACCAGCTTCTAAGGATCCTTGAATAAAGGAAGCCCTCATCTCATGCATGGCAGAAGCATCCTTTTTCCCCATAGCCCGACGCAAAATATCGGCCTTTCCGAGACTAAATCCAGCAAATCGCTGAGCAACCTGCATAACCTGCTCCTGATAGAGCATAATACCATAAGTTGGAGCCAAAATATCCTCCAGAGCTGGATCCAGAACTGTCACTTCTTCCTGCCCATGCTTTCTTGCCACAAAATTATTGATATAGTCACTAGCACCTGGTCTATTTAGAGAAGTAGTCGCTACGACATCTTCAAAACAGACTGGTTGAACACGCTTAAGCAGACGAATAGCACCAGGTTGCTCAAATTGAAAGATACCTTTTGTATTGCCATAGGCAAATAAAGCTAACGTTTCTTTGTCTTCCAAATCAATCTCGTCGATAGCTATCTTAACACCTTCTGTTTCAGCAAGCAATTCTTGCATCTTCTGGACAAAGGTCAAATTTCGCAGTCCCAGAAAGTCCATCTTCAAAAGCCCACTTGCTTCAACTCCATGAGCATCATATTGAGTCAGTGGAATTTCGTCACCATGCTTTAGAGGGATGTAGTTGGTCAAATCTTGGTCACTGATCACAACACCAGCCGCATGGACAGAGGTTTGTCTTGGATAGCCCTCTATCTTGCAAGCAATCTCAAAGGCTTTTTGGTATTCTAACTTACTATTGATTTGCTGACGAAACTGGAGATTGCCCTCATAGGCTGACTTTAGATTATCACGAAAACTGATTTTCTTGGTAATTGCGGACAATTCATACTCTGGCACACCAAAACGCTTCAAAACATCACGTAAAGCTTGCTTGGCCCCAAAGGTAGAAAAAGTAACGATTTGAGCCGCATGCTTACTACCATATTTATTACCAACATACCTGATAAAATCTGGACGATAAATATCTGGAATATCAATATCAATATCAGGCATGGTATAGCGTTCACGATTGAGGAAACGTTCAAAAATCAGATTCTTCTGAACTGGATCAATCCCTGTAATGTCTAAGGCATAGGAAACCAAGCTACCAACTGCAGAACCCCGTCCCATTCCCATATAATAGCCATTCGAACGTCCAAAACGCAATAAATCCCAGACAACCAAGAAATAATCATCAAAGCCCATATCATGAATAACAGCCAATTCTTGGTTTAGACGTTCTTGATATTCTTTACTAGACAACCCCTTCTGAGCAAGTCCCAATTCAGCACGTTCTCTCAACTCTTCTACTGCTGGTCTAGCTGGATTAAAACGAGGCAGTTTCAGACTAGTATCCAAGTCATAAGAAATGCTTGAAATCAGCTTTTCTAAATTGTCCAAGGCTTGCGGAAAACGTTCTTGGAATAATTTCTCTAAAGAACTTGCCGATATAAAGACATCTTGTCGTGAGCGCAAGGGAACTTCTCTGAGGGGGAGATTTTCTTTAATCGCTTTTAATACTTGTAAAACTTCTCTATCCCTGCTTTCAAAAGCATTGACCCGATAAAGGGGCAAGATTGGATGATGAAATTCGCTGTCCAGTGTTTCTGGATAAACCCCAATATAATAATCACAGCCTAGATTTAGAGACTCAAATCTATCAAAATAAGGTACAATAACCGCGATATCCTCTAGGTACTGGGACAGTACTGACCATGTTTTCTCCCCCTGCATCTTGGCTGTTGAAAGCTTCATCAACTGCTGATAGCCCACACTAGATAGGGCTAAAAAGCGCAGATTCACTTCCTGCTCATCCACTAAAAGAGTCATTTCAAGCCCTAGTAGAGGATGAATGCCGTATTTTTTTGTGACTTCTAGAAAATCGAAAGCTCCATAAAGGTTATCAATATCCATCATAGCCAGATGAGTGTAGCCATAGTCTTTAGCTGCTCTCACATACTTGTCTATCGAAATAACGCTCTCCATAAAACTATAAACTGTTTTTGTATCTAGTTGTGCGATCAATTTACACTTCTCCTCTATCCTTCTCACTTTATTATACCATTTTTCAAAAAGAGAAAGACAAAAGCATCGAATCCTGTCTATATTTTATCCTTAAAGTAAAATTTTTTGAACGAAAAAAGTAAAAATACATTTAAAAAATCAAATGCTCCGGTAATTTTTTTACTTTTTTATCCCAAGAAGTGAATATATCTTTTAAAACAGAAAGACACATTCAATTGACTTAGTTACTATAATAACTTGTTTTAGGCTATAGAATAGTACTTGTTTTTCATATAAACGATATTCATTATTATTGAATTAATTTCTTTCTCATTTAATGATTCCATTTATCCTATTTTTTTGATATAATAACCTTAATTATTTTTTATAAGGAGGTTATATGCGCTTTAATCAATTCAGCTATCTATCACTTCCAAGAAATACTATTTTATATGAATTTAAAAAGTATGGATTTGATTTTCCATCTGAGATGGCAGATAAAAAGTTGTTAGAGGCTTTTCTAAGTCGTTTCTTTTTTACTTATAAAGATAGTACCTATCCTCTATCCAGTTTGGCAGTTGATAAAGAAACTAACTTGCTGACATTTTTTCAATCAGAAGATGAACTGACAGCAGATATTTTTTATACTGTTGCTTTTCAACTCCTAGGTTTTTCTTATTTGGTTGACTTCGAAGACAGTGAAGTTTTCCGTAAAGAAACTGGTTTTCCCATCGTATATGGTGACTTGATTAAAAATCTCTATCAGTTACTCAATACTCGAACCAAAAAAGGAAATCTCCTGATTGATCAACTGGTAAGTGATGGTCTCATCCCTGAAGATAATACCTACCACTACTTTAACGGCAAGAGTTTGGCTACCTTTTCCAGTCATGATGTCATTCGAGAGGTGGTCTACGTTGAGTCTCGTGTGGATACTGACCAAAAGGGCCTACCTGACTTAGTCAAGGTTAGCATTATTCGTCCTCGTTTTGATGGACAAATCCCTGCTATCATGACAGCCAGTCCCTATCATCAGGGAACAAATGACAAGGCTAGTGATAAGGCTCTCTACAAGATGGAGGGTGAGCTTGAGGTTAAGTCTGCTCACAAGATCGATCTAGAGAAACCTCAACTAAATCTCATCCAACCTCAAGGTCAAGCTGAGCTTGTGTCAGAAGCTGAGGAAAAACTAACGCACATCAACGCTAGCTATAGTCTCAACGACTACTTCCTTCCACGAGGGTTTGCTAATCTCTATGTCTCAGGTGTTGGTACCAAAGATTCCACAGGTTTCATGACTAACGGAGACTACCAGCAAATTGAGGCTTATAAAAATGTTATCGATTGGCTCAATGGTCGTTGCCGTGCCTTTACTGACCACACACGCCAGCGTCAAGTCAAGGCTGACTGGTCAAACGGAAAAGTAGCTACAACAGGACTTTCCTATCTAGGTACCATGTCAAACGGCCTTGCCACTACTGGTGTAGATGGCTTAGAAGTTATCATTGCCGAGGCTGGCATTTCTTCATGGTACAACTACTACCGTGAAAATGGTTTAGTGACTAGCCCAGGTGGCTATCCAGGTGAGGACTTTGACTCCCTTGCTGAGTTAACCTACTCTCGTAATCTCTTGGCTGGCGACTTTATTCGTGGTAATGAAGCTCATCAAGCTGATTTGGAAAAGGTAAAAGAACAACTGGATCGCAAGACTGGCGACTACAATCAGTTTTGGCATGACCGCAATTATCTGCTCAATGCTGATAAAGTGAAGGCAGAGGTTGTCTTTACTCATGGTTCTCAGGATTGGAATGTCAAACCACTTCATGTTTACCAGATGTTTCACGCCCTTCCTGATCATATAAACAAGCACCTCTTTTTCCATAATGGTGCCCATGTTTATATGAACAACTGGCAGTCCATTGACTTTCGTGAATCCATGAATGCCTTATTGACTAAGAAATTATTGAGGCTAGATACAGATTTTCAACTTTCGACCGTTATCTGGCAGGACAATACAGCCCCTCAGACTTGGTTATCACTTAATCAGTTCGGTGAGCAAGAACACTTTGAAACCTTCTCACTCGGTCAAGAAGAGCAGGTTATTCAAAACCAGTACTCAGATAATGATTTTGAGCGTTATGGTAAAACATACCATACCTTCAATACGGAACTCTATCAAGGAAAAGCCAATCAAATTACTATTGACCTTCCTGTGACTAAAGATCTCCACCTGAACGGTCGCGCTCAGCTCAGTCTTCGTATCAAATCTAGTACAAACAAGGGACTCTTATCAGCCCAACTGCTAGAATTTGGTCAAAAGAAATACCTACAGCCTTATCCAGCTATTTTAAGTGCTAGAACCATTGACAACGGTCGCTATCACATGCTGGAAAATCTCTGTGAATTGCCATTTAGTGCAACTACACAACGAGTAGTGACAAAAGGCTATCTCAATTTGCAAAATAGAAATGATTTACTGTTAGTAGAGGATATCAAGGCAGGTGAATGGATGGATGTGCAATTTGAACTGCAACCAACTATTTACAAGCTAAAAGAGGGTGACACTCTTCGTTTAGTCCTCTATACTACTGACTTTGAAATCACCATACGTGACAACACCGCTTACCACCTGACTGTTGATCTTGAACAGTCTAGTCTTATCCTACCTTGTCAAAAGGAATGATATCAGACTTTCAATATGGAACTATTTCCACTTAAACAGTTGAAACAAACATACACTTGGTATCAAATCCAGTCCAAATAAAGGTTATTAGAAGCCCTACTACTGGAGCTTGAACAAAAGATACCGCCCCATAACCAACATGTGTGACCCTCTATCATACACGCTACCACACCACATGTTGGACAAGCTATGTGAATTGCCATTTAGCGTAGATTCACAACAAGCCGTGACAAAATGCTACCAAAATTGAATGATTCACTGTTAGTAGAGAACAACCATGCAGATGAAGGGATAGACAGCCCATTCATCTGTACCCAACTAGTGACAAGTTAAAAGAGGGAGATGCTCTCCATCTAGTTCTTTATACTACTGACTTTGAAATCATCATACGTGACAATACCGCTTACCACTCGACTGACGATTTCGATCAGTCCATGCTTTCTGTACCTTGTACAAGGAGTAAATTTTATGAATAAATCTGAACACCGCCACCAACTCATACGAGCACTTGTAACCAAAAACAAGATTCATACTCAAGCTGAGTTACAAGCTCTTCTTGCCGATAACGACATTCAAGTTACTCAGGCAACTCTTTCCCGTGATATCAAAACAATGAATCTTTCAAAAATACGTGAAGAAGATAATTCTTACTACGTGCTCAATACTGGTTCCATTTCAAAATGGGAAAAACGCCTAGAAACTTATATGGAAGATGCTCTTGTACTGATGCGTCCAGTTCAACATCAAGTACTTTTGAAAACTCTTCCTGGTCTGGCTCAATCATTCGGTTCTATTATTGATGCCTTGAACTTCCCTGATGCTATCGCTACCCTCTGTGGTGACGATGTCTGTCTTGTCATCTGTGAAGATGCAGATGCTGCACAACATTGCTTTGAAGAATTGCAAAAATTTACACCACCATTCTTCTTTGGTGAATAACAAAATTCCGTGTCTGATTAGGCACGGAATTTTTTATCTTCTTTACTGAGATGGATTTTCATTTTTGGTTCGTACCAATCTCAGGGCACGATTTGGATTGAGACGATTAAATAGTTCTTCCAATTTCTTTTCATTCCAAACGTCTGCAGCGGAAACAAAATTTCCATCCGCATCTCGGAAAGATATCGGTTTATCTCCCATACCAGTCTCCTAGTCTACAAATTCAAACTCAAATTTACCAATGCGAACCAAGTCCCCATCCTTAGCACCACGCGCACGAAGGGCTTCATCAACCCCCATACCACGAAGCTGGCGGGCAAATTTCATGACTGATTCGTCACGATCAAAGTTGGTCATATTAAAGAGTTTCATCAGTTTTTCACCAGAAAGTAGCCATGTTGCATCATCATCACGACTAATTTCAAATGCTTTTTCTTCCTCATCAAATCCATAGTAAGCTTCTTCTTCCATATCGGACTCATCGTAGAGCAAGAATTCTGGTGTCTTGTCTAACAATTCAGCTGTAGCATCCAAGAGCGTAGCCAAACCTTGCTTTGTCAAACCAGATATTGGGAAAATAGCTGGTAACTCTTCAAATTCATCGTAGTTTTCAGCTAATTTCTTCTTGAAAACTTCAAGATTTTCCTGACTCTCAGGCATATCCATCTTATTGGCTACAATAATCTGTGGACGCTCCATGAGGCGAAGATTGTATGACTCCAGCTCTTTATTGATAGCTAGATAGTCCTCATAAGGGTCACGGCCTTCACTAGCTGACATATCAATGATATGAAGGATGACACGTGTACGCTCGATGTGACGGAGGAACTGGGTTCCCAGACCAACACCTTGACTAGCCCCTTCAATCAAACCTGGTAAATCAGCTACTGCAAAGGAGTCATCCGATTGGGTACGAACCATACCTAAATTTGGCACAATTGTCGTAAAGTGGTAGGCGCCGATTTTTGGTTTAGCAGATGTGATAACACTTAAAAGAGTTGATTTCCCTACAGATGGAAAACCTACTAAACCGACATCTGCCAAGATTTTTAGTTCCAATTGTAACTCACGTTCCTGGCCTGGTTCCCCGTTTTCAGAGATTTCAGGTGCAGGATTTTTTGGTGTCGCAAAGCGGATATTTCCACGTCCACCACGTCCACCGTGAGCAACGATAAATTCTTGCCCGTGTTCTATCAAATCTGTCAAAACCTTGCCAGTCTCTGCATCACGAACAGTCGTACCTTGTGGCACTCGAACTCTAAGGTCATCAGCACCACGACCATGCATCCCTTTGGTCATCCCTTTTTCACCAGAATCAGCCTTGAAATGACGATTGTAGCGGAAATCCATCAAGGTACGCAAACCTTCGTCTACAACGAAGACCACATTTCCTCCACGACCACCGTCACCACCCCAAGGACCCCCATTAGGGACATATTTTTCACGGCGAAAGGCAACCATGCCATCACCACCATTACCAGCCTTGACCTTGATCTTGGCTGTATCTAAAAACATACTCATTTTTTCTTCTCACTTTAAAAAAGGGCTGGGAAATCCCAGTCACAAAATTTTCTTGAATCTATTTTATAGATTACTGAGGGCACCAATTGCAGTTGCAAAAATTCCCAATAAACTTGCTACTAGCATGATAATCACGATAAACAAGGTTATTTTCTCAAACATAGTTTTTTTACGATTTCCATTATCTCCAAATGCCATTTTTTTCTCCTTCGTTACATTCTATTTTCTATTATCTTAGCATGAATTCAGCTAGTTTTCAATAGTCAGTTGCTACTGGTGCAATAATCCATAAAATGATATAGGCTACAATTCCAGCTCCATAACCAAAAGCAAGAACACCCCATATTACACGAACAATAGTGGGATCCATATCAAAATAATGGGCTACTCCGGCACAAACACCTGCAATCTTTTTATCATGACCACTTCTCATTAATTGTTTTTTCATAGCTGTTTCTCTTTCTATTCTTCACTGTTTTTCCAATAATCTCTGATGCTGATTAACTGTGTTTTTGATGCCTTCAGCATCCGTCTAGAGCCTTTTACGGGCACAGCAACCACCTGTTGTGGAAGATACAAAACTGTCTTAAAGATACGCTGACTAACCGTATCATCTTTGGCCAAATCTTTCTCGAAATTATTTGAAATAATGGCATCCAGATAAAACTCATGCACTCGTTTCCCAAAGTTCTCAGCTGAAATCTCATACAATTTTTCTGATAAGGTATGCTCATTCATATCTGGCGTTGCAATCAAAGCCTCTAAAATAGCTCCAGCCAAATCATGCTCACCGTAATACAAGGTACCAAACATCTTATCGTTGATCAAATTGTCCAAATAAGGATTTCCGTGAGCAATAACAGGCGTTCCACTAGCTAAGCTTTCCAAATATGTCAAACCCTGCGTTTCACTTGTCGATGCCGAGATGAAGAAATCTGCCGCCTTATAGTAAAGAGCCGTCTCACTAGGAGCAATCATACCTGTAAAGATAACGGAATCTTGAATCTCTAGTTTCTGGGCTTGCTCTTTGAGGTCATCCAGATAAGGCCCATCCCCAGCAACTACCAGTTTCACCTTGTCTTCCTCTCTCAGAACTTCTGCAAAGGCTACTAATACTGCTTGAATATTTTTTTCATAGGAAATTCTGGAAAGACTAAGCAACATCTTTTCATCATCTTGAATTCCTAATTTACTACACAGTTCTTTCAAATTTTCTTGCTTGATTTCTGGACGCTCAAACTTGGCTAATTCAATTCCAGTTGGAATGACCCGCTTTTCAACCTTGACTTTATAATCAGATAGCAAGTCACGAACAATCTCACTCGGGCAAACAACCCCATCCACATCGTGCAGGAAACCTCTGACCAGATACTTGACCATACTAGGACGAATCAACATCCCCTTGGCAATATAATGCACATAGTCTTCGTACTGGGTATGATAGGTATGGATAACGGGAATTTTCAGTTCATGCGCAATCCAAATCCCCAACAAGCCTAGAGAAAATTCTGTCTGAGTATGGATAATATCTAGCTGATACTGCTTGGCAATTTCAAGCGCCTTGCTAAAGCCTCTATAGGCAAAGCGGCGATCTTTGAAAGCAAAGAAAGGCACACTTGGAATGCGGATAATTTGCCAATCTTCGTAGCGATTAACATCCTTATCTGTCGTCGTAAAGATAAAAACAGCATGCCCCTGCTTTTCAAGTTCTGTTTTCAAGGTTCGAATACTGGTCGCAACACCAGAAACCTGAGGAAAATAGGTATCTGTAAATAAACCAATTCGCATAGATTACCTCACTTTTTACTTTCTCCCTAAAGCGGCTTGTTTCTCATAAAAGTCCAACCAAATTTGTAACAGATGCTCTTCAGAATACTCTCTAGAAATATTCTTAGCTTTTTCTTTGAGATCTTTTAAGGCAACAGGATTTGCTTGATATTCTAAAATAGCTTCTTTCATCTCTTCTCTATCTGCTGTCTCCCGATAATTTCCCTCCAAAATAACCTTATAGAGATCTAAATCACGTAGCATAATAGGAGCTTCGCAACTGGCAGCCTCTAAAATAGTCATAGGAAAGAGCTCATTATAACTAGGCAACAAGAAAAGATCCGCTAGGGCATACAATTCACGCATTCGCTCTGGGGACACAATGCCTGGAAACATCAAATTTTCAGGTGGATTATCCATCATTTTCTTGTAGCGTTCATAACCATCTGTCATACCACCAAATGAGAAACCACCCGCCCAGATAAAGGTAATCTGAGGCAATTCCTCAGCCAGACGGATAAAATCATCAATCCCTTTGCGTTTCTGGACTTGACCAGCACCTACTACGATAAACTGATTGTCACTAACACCAAGTTCTGCTCTCACTCTCTCTACCTCTTCTTGTGGAAGGGGATGCCATTTTTCTTTGTTGACAAAGTTAGGAATATAGGTTACTTTTTCACGTGGAATACCAGCTGCCACCAAATCCTCAATAAACATAGGATTAACAACAACCAAGTGCTCCATCCGGTTGTAAAAAGAAAATACATAGCGTTTAACAATTCCCTTTAAGAAAAATGGAATTTTCAAACTCCCCTCAAGTGTATCAGGTAAGAAATGCACATAGCCAATTTTCCTACCTGAGCGCTTCTTTTGGAATGTTGATAAATAATAGGGGAAATCAATTGTATGAAAGTGAGTCACATCTGCCTCGATTGGAAGATTTTCTGTAACAATCAATTGGTCCTTGGCATCACGGTAAAGAAGACGAACTAATTCACGATAGGCACCTGAGACTCCCTGCCCTGCTACTTTCTCACTTGAACTCAACATATTGATGCGTAATTTCTTTTTTTCCATAACTACTATTATATCATTTTCTTTGAATAAAATCAGCAAAAGAAAGGAGAGACTAGAGGAAAAGAAAGGGAAACTTCCTCTCTTTTCCAATGGTCTCTCACATCCTTTTATTTGTTTACTTAATGCCTAAGGCAATGCGTGCGTAGCGACTCATTTTTTCAACTGTCCAGGCTGGATACCAGACTAATTTGACCTCAGTATCCGTTACTTCTGGCACCTCTGTCATGGCATCATAAATCTGATCCGTCAAGAGATCTGCCAAAGGGCAACCCATAGTAGTGAGTGTCATATCAATCTCAGTTTGCCCTGTTTCGCCGTCAAAACGAATCTCATAAATCAAACCAAGATTGACAATATCGATTCCCAACTCAGGGTCAATAACTTCTTCCAAGGCTGTTAAAATTCGTGTTTTGATGTTTTCAATTTGCTCTTCTGTATAAGCCATATTTATCCTCACTCCTAGTCTTCAATAAAATCACGAAGCGGTTTGCTGCGACTTGGTTGACGTAGTTTTCTCAAAGCCTTAGCTTCAATCTGACGGATACGCTCGCGAGTCACGTTAAAGACTTTACCTACATCTTCAAGGGTACGCATTTTTCCATCATCTAATCCGAAACGCAGACGCAGAACATTTTCTTCACGATCTGTAAGAGTATCCAAGACCTCATCCAACTGCTCACGCAAGACGATACGAGTTGTATAGTCCACTGGATTCTCAATCACTTCATCTTCAATAAAGTCTCCAAGATGGCTATCATCTTCTTCACCGATTGGTGTTTCAAGAGATACTGGTTCTTGGGCAATCTTCAAGATTTCACGAACCTTATCAGGAGTCATATCCATACGTTCAGCGATTTGTTCTGGTGTTGGATCTTGACCTAATTCTTGAAGGAGATTACGCTGTTCACGAACCAATTTATTGATGGTTTCAACCATGTGAACTGGGATGCGGATGGTACGAGCTTGATCCGCAATAGCACGAGTGATAGCCTGACGAATCCACCAAGTTGCGTAAGTTGAGAACTTGAATCCTTTAGAGTAGTCAAACTTGTCAACCGCCTTCATCAAGCCCATGTTCCCTTCTTGAATCAAGTCAAGGAACTGCATACCACGACCAACATAGCGTTTAGCAATAGAAACAACCAAACGAAGGTTGGCTTCCGCAAGACGTTGTTTAGCTTCGATATCGCCAGCTTCAACTGCTAGTGCCAATTCTTTTTCCTCTTCATTGGTCAAGAGGGGAACGACACCAATTTCTTTCAAGTACATACGGACAGGGTCGTTGACCTTAGCCGAAGTTGAACCAATCAAGTCCTCGTCGCTGAGTTCTGGTTCTTCTTCTGCACTAAGAACACGCGCACTTGGATTTCCTTCGTTATCTGTGATTGAAATCCCTGCATCCTGAATCCGTTGCAAAAGATCTTCTATCCCATCAGCATCCAAGGTAAAAGGAATGACTAGACTAGCATTAATTTCATCGTCTGTTGCTGTCCCTTTTTGCTTATGATTACGGATAAATTCTGCTACTTGTACGTCAAATGTTGTTACTTCTTTTTGTTTTGTTGCCATTATTACTCCATTCTTCTCTTTTGGGAAATTAAACGTTCCAATTCTTCTAGGGCTGTGTCGGTATCTCCTACATGGCTAGCTTCCTGCACCTTCTTTTTGATTCTCATATTGTCCTGATTCAAGAGAGCCTTGTTTCGAGTCATCTCTACTTCACTAAGTTCCTGCGGTGACATCTCAGCAGGCAAATCCTGAGCTAAGACTTGGTACCAAGCTCTTTCAACTTCCTCTGTCTGTTCTGCTAGAACTTCTGGAGGAAGATTGCCATACTGACCAAGCAAGTCATATAAGACCTGAAATTCAGGAGTGTCAAATGCAAAGTCTTCTCGCAAACGGTAATCATTCAAAATAAGGGGAGATTCCATCATTCGATAAAGTAAATGAGCTTCTGCTCTCATAATAGCCGATAACTGCTTGGTGACAGGCATAGTGATTTGCGTCGGTCTGGAAATCCCTTCCATGCGATTCTGCCTTTGTGCCTGACGGCTTTCATTAACAATCTGCTCAATCTGGGCATAATCAAAGGATGCCAGACTGTCAGCTAAAATATGAATATAGCTGTTTTGAGCAGTGATGGACTTTTCTTGAACAATCAAGGGAGCTATTTTTTCAATAAACTCAATCTGGGCCTGCAGATTTTCACTGTTTTCAGGTTTGTACTGGTGAATGTAGAACTCAATCGGACTAATACGAGTTTTCTTTAATAGATAGGCCAAGTCTTCTGGACCATTTTTTTGTAGATACTCATCTGGATCCAAGTTATCAGGCATGCTGACGATTTGCACAGGCATATCACCAATTTCATCCAAGGCTTTCAATGTCGCGGCTTGCCCAGCCTTATCGCCATCGTAAACAAGGACTAACTTCTTGGTTAACCTTTTCAGATGCTCAACATGCTCTCGACTCAAGGCTGTTCCCATAGATGCGACAGCGTTTTCGATTCCAGCCCGATAGGCTGCAATGACATCCATGAACCCTTCCATCAGGTAAATCTCACTGACTTTTCCAGAAGATTTTTTAGCCCTATCCATATGATATAATTCGTAACTTTTATTAAAAATTGCAGTTGATCGGCTATTTTTATACTTAGAAGTTTGTGAATCCGTTTTCTGCCAGATACGACCTGAGAAGGCAATGACCTTTCCCTGGTCATTTGTCAGAGGAAACATAATGCGATTGTGAAAGGTATCTACAAATTGATTAGCCTCCGATAGATAAAACAGTCCCGAATCCAATAAATCCTCTTCACGATACTGGCCAGACAAACGTTGATACAGATAGTTGCGTTCTGGAGGTGCTAAACCAATCCGAAAATGTTTGAGCACTTCATCTGTCAAACCACGCTGATAAAGGTAGTTTCTGGCCTCCTCCCCCATGGTTGTTGTCATGAGAATAGCATGATAAAATTTGGCTGCATCTTCGTGCATATCATAAAGAGCTTGGTGAGGCGAAACTTGCTTCTGTTCACTATAAAGCGGTTTTTCTACCTCTATCCCAACACGCTGACCTAAGATTTGGACAGCCTCCATAAATGGAACACCTTGGTACTCCTCTATGAACTTAAAGACGTCACCCGAGCGACCACAACCAAAACAGTGGTAAAACTGCTTGTCCTCTACAACGTTGAAAGAAGGTGTTTTTTCACCATGAAAAGGACAGAGCCCTAGATAGTTCCGTCCTGCCTTTTGTAAAGAAATCACATCTCCTATGACTTCCACAATGTTGGCATTGTTTTTGATTTCTTCAATGACTTGTTTGTCAACCATACACAATACCTCCATGTTATCATAGTTTACTTTATATAGTATACTTTATTTCAGAAAAAAAGTAAACCATTTCATACACTTTCCGTAATTCTCTTTGCTTCATTTTTTAAAATTTCAAGAGAAGATAAAAAACTCAGAAACACTTCCATGCCTCTAAGTTTTGCTTCACAATTTTTGATGAAAATAGAGATTATCTATTCAAATAATTGATAGTAGTCTGAAATCTTCATCTTTGCTTTTTCTTCTTGGTTTAAGTCTTGGATAATCCGTCCTTCTTTCATGACAATCAAGCGATTGCCGTATTTGAGAGCATCTTCCATATGATGAGTAATCATAAGGGCTGTCAGCTGATCTTTCTTAACAAATTCATCTGTCAATTCCATCAAGGCCACACTGGTCTTTGGATCAAGGGCAGCAGTATGCTCATCTAACAAGAGCAACTCAGGTCGCTTCAAGGTTGCCATCAAGAGACTCAAGGCCTGTCTTTGTCCACCTGATAAGAACTCAATCGGTGTATTCAAGTGTTTCTCAAGACCATTTCCTACTTTTTCAATGGTTACCTGAAACTCATCCTTATAGCTAGTCAAGCGTCGTGGTAACAATCCACGCTTTTCACCACGAAACTTAGCAATTAAAAGATTTTCAGCAACCGTCATACGAGGGGCTGTCCCCATCTTTGGATCTTGGAAAACACGAGACAGATACTTGGCTCTCTTCTCTGGTGAAAACTTGGTAACATCTTCACCCAAAATACGAATAGTTCCACTGGTTAGTGATAAGGTTCCTGCAATAGTGTTAAAGAGGGTTGATTTACCAGCACCATTTCCACCTAAAATCGTGATAAAGTCCTGTTCAAAGATTTCTAAGGAAACATCATTTAAAATAATCTTTTCTTCATCAAAGCCATTTTTAACAACTTTGGTTGCATTTTTTAATTCTACAATTGCTGTCATTTGCTTAACTTGGCTCCTTTCAAGATTGTTTGCTTAAATGTTGGAATCATGAGGCAGACTGCCAAAATCAAGGCACTGTATAAACGAAGGTAACTTGTATTAAATCCAAGAGCGATAACTGCCCACACTAAGAATTGATAGGCGATAGAACCCACAACGATGGCAACCAAGCGCTCTGCCAAACTCAAACTCTTGAAAATAACTTCCCCAATAATCAAACTTGCAAGACCTACAACGATAACCCCTATTCCTCGAGATACATCAGCATAGCCTTCTTGCTGGGCAATGAGAGCTCCTGCAAGGGCAATCACACCATTTGATAAGACCAAACCCATAAGCTCCATGCGTCCAGTATGAATCCCGAAACTTCTAGCCATATCAGGATTGTCACCTGTAGCAATATAGGCTTGTCCGAGTTTGGTGTCCAAGAAAAAGAGCATGAGAGCAATGACAAGACTGACAAAGATAAGACCTGTCAATAGTTGGTTCAAATCTGAAGTAAAAGGCAAGACATCCTGAATTTGCTTGGTTCCAAGCAGTCCTAAATTTGCACGTCCCATAATCAATAGCATGATAGAGTGACAGGAAGTCATTACCAAAATCCCTGAGAGCAAGGTTGGGATCTTCCCTTTTGTATAAAGAAGTCCTGCTGCCATTCCAGCCAAACAACCTGCTCCAACAGCAACAAGAGTCGCTAAAAAGGGATTTACACCTTTGGTTATCAGAGTGACAGCAACAGCTCCCCCAAGAGGGAAAGAACCTTCTGTCGTCATATCTGGAAAGTTTAGGATCCTAAATGTCATAAAGATTCCCAGACCTAAAATAGCCCAGACAAATCCTTGAGAAATAATAGATAATATCATCTGTTTCTTAACCTTTTCTATATGATTTCTATTGTAAAAAATTGGAGGAGATGTCCCCAACTCCTCCATTACAGATTATTCAATCACTTGTCCTGCTTCTTTGAGAACAGACTCAGGAATAGTAATACCTAACTCTTGTGCCAATTTTTTATTGATTACTGATTTACCAGTTGAAAAGACATTAACTGGAGTATCAGCTGGTTTTGCACCTTTCAAGACTTGCGCAATCATTTTACCAGTTGCCACACCAAGGTCGTGTTGGTCAACTACAACTGATGCCAAACCACCAGCTTCTACCATGGCAGTTGCGCTTGGGTAGATTGGTTTTTTAGCTGATTGGTTGCTTGATACAACTGTTGAAAATGCAGATGCGATTGTGTTGTCGATTGGAACCCAGATAGCATCGACCTTGCTAGTCATAACGTTGACTGTTGAAGCAATTTCATTTGTTGAAGGAACCGCAAATGTTTCCACTGTCAAACCTGCTTTTTCAGCATAAGCCTTAAATTCTTCGACCTGTGTTTTTGAATTGTCTTCGCTACTTGAGTAAAGAGCTCCGATTGTTTTCACATTTGGTGTTAGAGCCTTGATGAGTTCAACTTGTTGTTGAGCTGGATTGTGGTCAGACACCCCTGTAATGTTGCCACCTGGTTTTTTCAAATCTTTAACCAAATTAGCACCAATTGGGTCTGTAATAGCAGCCATGATAACTGGTAGGTCTTTTGTGGCGCTAGCCAATCCTTGAGCTGCTGGTGTTGCAATACCAACCACAAGGTCATTGCCATTTGCAACCAATTGTTTACTCATTGTCGCAACCTTACTTTGGTCACCTTCTGAGTTCATAAAGTCGATTTTAACTTGGTCATCTTTATAGCCTTCTTCTGCAAGTCCATCTTGAATCCCTTTATAAATCAAATCAAGAGATGGATGGCTGACAAACTGAAGAACACCAACTTTAGCTACTTTCTTTTCATTCTTAGCTTCTGGTTTATTCATTGAAGAGTAAATCAAACTTCCTGCTACTAAGACTGCTAAGGCAGCGATAATTCCAATTAAACGTTTATTTTTCATTCTATTTCTCCTTTTTATTTCTTTAAAATACTTCACTTATCTAATACTCTTCGAAAATCTCTTCAAACCACGTCAGCGTCGCCTTACCGTAGCTATGGTTACTGACTTCGTCAGTTCTATCCACAACCTCAAAGCAGTGCTTTGAGCAACCTGCGGCTAGCTTCCTAGTTTACTTTTTGATTTTCATTGAGTATAAACAAGCGACGCCATCGTTTTCTTTCCATACAAACCTCCTATAAAAAAGTCCTCACACAAAAAACTTGTGTGAGGACGTCGATGCGCGGTACCACCTCAATTACAGGGAATTTCCCTATCGCTCAGTCTCGCAATAACGAGATGCACTGTAAGGTGTGCTCACCGAATTTTTATGATTTCAAATTCTAAATAACATCCAGCCCAATTTTCATCATCATCACTTATCTGTTTTCAGCTACCACAGACTCTCTAAAAAGTTTGAATGATTACTTTTCTGAATGTTTAAATTATATCATTTTTCAATTACTTGTCAAGACTCTTTTAGTATTTTTTTGAAATATTCAAAAACTTCCCCTATAGAACAGAGGAAGTTTGAAAGGGATCAACCCGAATTACGCAATCCTGTCGCAATTCCGTTGATGGTTGTATGAATTAATTTTTCTTGATCGCTTGATAATTCTCCTCGACGTTGACGTTTAATCAACTCCAACTGGATATAGTTAAGGATATTAAAGTAAGGCATACGATAATCTAAACTTGCTTTTAGATATGGATTTTCAGCTAATAATTCGTCATACCCTTCAATCTCTAGGATAACATTTTTCGTTAATTGCCATTCGTCTAAAATAGTATCATAAATAGCTTTCACTTGATCATCTTCACATAACTTAGCATATTCAAAAGCAATATTCATGTTCGATTTTGACAAGACCATATCGACATTTGAAAGAAGCGATTGGAAAAATGGCCAATTTTGATACATATCTCGTAAGATAGCGATATTCTCTGGATTTTTATCGATAAACTCCTTGAAGCTTGATCCGACACCATACCAACCAGGGAACATGACACGACTTTGTGACCATGAGAAGACCCAAGGAATAGCACGTAAACCACCTATTTCTGTAATGGTTTTACGAGCAGCTGGACGAGAACCGATATTAAAGCTTGAAATGGCCTTAATAGGACTTGACTCAAAGAAATAATCATAAAAATGTTCATTCCCAAAGACTAGGTCTCGGTAAATATCATAACTACGGTCCACTACTTGATCCATAATAGCCTCATAGCGATTTGAGGTATTGGTATCACTCTTCCACTGAGTAATCATGCGGTTAATGGCTGCTGAAACCAACATTTCAAGGTTATAATAGGCAGCATCTTTGTTACCATATTTATTGCCAATTACTTCACCCTGCTCCGTCAAGCGGATACGATCCTTGATAGACTTGAGCGGTTGAGAGGTAATAGCTTCATAAGTTGGTCCACCACCACGACCGACAGTCCCACCACGGCCGTGGAAGAAGGTAACCTTAACACCAAATTCATCTCCAATGGCAGTCAGTTGTTGTTGTGCCTTGTAGAGAGTCCAACATGATGATAAGTAACCACCATCTTTATTACTGTCAGAGTAGCCAAGCATGATTTCCTGGTAGTTATTACGTGAAGCTATCCATTTCTTAGTTAGACCAAGAGAAAGGTATTCCCTCATGGTTTCTTCTGAGTGGTCCAAGTCCTCGATTGTTTCAAAAAGAGGGACAATTTGGACACGGGCTCTCTCTTTATCAACTAGCCCTACTTCTTTCAGCAAGATAGCCAATTCCAGCATGTCTGATACGCTAGTTGCATGTGAAATAATGGTCTGACGAATGACATCATCACCCAACTTATCTTTCAAATTACGGGCAGCCTTAAAGATTGCCAATTCTTTTTCAAGTAAGTCTGATTTTTCAACATGAGTAGCAGAAAGAATGCGTGGATCTTCTTCTAATTCTTTTAAGAGAAGCTGGCATTTTTCCTCTTCACTTAGTTCGCTGTAACGAGAATGAATTCCTGCTGATTTCAATAGTTCGGCTACACAGGCCTCATGAACACTAGAATCTTGACGCATGTCGATGGAGGCCAAATAGAAACCAAAAATTTCAACTGCCTGAATCAGCTCAACAAAATCACCAGAAATTAGTGCTTCACCCTTATTTTCCAAGAGGGAATCACGAATGGTAATTAAATCTTTATAAAAATCATTAGCTGTTTCATAGCGAGCCCCAACTTCCTTATCTTCAATCAGATAGGTTTTTGTCGCTTGGATTTTTGATTGAATATCAAATAAGGCACGGCGGTAAAGCTCTTTTTCACGGTAGATCGAGTTATCCTTGGATTGACGAGCCATTTCTCTAACTTGCTTGCTCACATTGACAATACTGGTTGAGAGGGAGAATTCACGATAAAGTTGGTAAATCTTTTCATCATAGTAATTCATGATGACTTCACACTGGGTCATGGCAGATTGTTTCAAGGTATCTGCTGTCACAAAGGGATTCCCATCACGGTCTCCACCAATCCACATTCCCATGGTAATTGGTTTAGGATGTTTCAACTCCAAACCGTGTTTTTTAGCCAGACGCTTGTACTCAGCAGTCAAATGAGGAACAGCTTTCAGGAATGAACTATTGTAGTATTCCATAACATTCGTGATTTCATTGGTTACTTTCAATTTCTTTTCACGAATCATATCTGTCTGCATGATAATCTCAATGTAGCGACGGAGATCATTATGCCATTTTTCCTTATTAATCAAGCCTAATTTCACATCACGATACTTACGCAAGAGGGTATGGATATGGTTGGTCAAATCCAGCATACTCTTACGTTGCACTTGTGTTGGATGGGCTGTCAAAACAGGGACAACATTCAAGTGTTCAAGAATTTCAACCGCATTTTCTTTTTCTGCAACCATTTTAATCGTTGCTGATAATTTACCAAGATAATCTTGATTGATATTATTTTGATGGTTGATTTCATAGGCCAAATCCACGTCTTCTGAAATATTAATCAAAAGAGGCAAGATAGAGAAATAGCGTGAAATATAAGCCATTTCATCATTTGTCAGACTAGTAACTAATTGGTTCAAGCCTTGATAATCTTCTTGAGTTGATAATTCTTTCAACTGCATGATTTTATAAAAAGTCTCTGGGGCAAGCATGTTTTTAGTGATATCTTCCAACAATTCTGTTAAAATCAATACTTCTTCTTGCACAACAGCTTTATTACTATAGTTTTCTAATTTTTGAAGAGACATAGGTCATCCTTTCCACTATCAACTCTACATATAGTTTGATGAGTGAGCTTCTAACTCCTCATATAATTGGGCACGTTTTTCACTTGCATCAATATTTAAGACAAAGGCGATGGCTACAGATAAGACTAGGAGACTGTTTCCTCCTTGCGATAGGAAAGGGAAGGTTACTCCAGTTGA
Organism: uncultured Streptococcus sp.; assembly: GCF_963521865.1. Classification (GTDB taxonomy): domain Bacteria; phylum Bacillota; class Bacilli; order Lactobacillales; family Streptococcaceae; genus Streptococcus. The sequence continues at coordinate 105,725 of NZ_CAUQWY010000001.1, read as the reverse complement.
AGGAATAATACCAGAAATTCCACCGATATTAACAAAGACCTGTACCAACATCATCCCCCCAACCCCAATCGCCATCATGGAATTAAAGGGATTCTTAGCACGAATACCGACTAAGATAATTCGTAAAATAAGGAAAAAGACAAGTGCCAAAATCAAGCTGGCTCCCACAAAGCCAAATTCTTCAATGACAATTGAAAATACAAAGTCTGTATGGGCTTCTGGTAGATAGCCGCGTTTTTCGATTGAATTTCCTAAACCTAGACCAAACCAGCCACCATTGACCATGGCAAAGTAAGAATTTGCAAGTTGGTGGCCTGCTCCTGCCAAATCGGCAAAGGGATTAAAGTAGGCACTAAAACGCTTGGCCACATATCCAAATACTGGAACTTTTAAAAACTTATCAACCCCTATCATATCAATAGCTGTTAAGGAAAGGGCGGAAACGCCAAACAAAAGACCGATAAAGGCTACAAACCAGCGATGAGCAATCCCACTAAGTGTATACATAATCAAGGCAACCAAAGCTAGGATAGTAGCATTCCCCAAATCTGGGAAAATAGCCAAACTTCCTATCATTACCAAGAGGACAAAACGCCAATCATTAAAAGCACGAGGAATCCATTGATTTTGAGTTAAGACTTGGAAATCATAAACAGCAATTTCATCCTGTTGTTTTGAAAAACGTTGGGCCAAGTACCAGACGATAATAATCTTCAAATACTCAGCTGGCTGAATGGTCAAAGGTCCTACTGATATCCAACCATAGGCTCCATTAACTGGCGTACCAATTAAGCGAGCTAGAGCTAATAAAATTAGCTCAACAAACATAACAATAAATAAAAGTCGTTCTTTTCTTAAAAAATTCAGTTTCAGCTTATATATCAAGGCAATCAATATTAAACTAAAGCCCCAAAACATTCCCTGACTTCGAACTAATTGCAGGGCACTTTTACCTTCTTCGATAAGAATGGCACTGGTTGTAGAATAGACTACAATCAAGCCCAAAATAGATAAAAGCAAATAAGGAACTAGGATAGAATAGTTTAATAGGTGCCTCTTACTAATCTTCATAGTATCACCAATCTAATGAGAACAAAAGAAATTATTCCCAAATTCCGTTTATTTTCTAGTTTTGATTGCTATTATACCATTTTTTCCGAAAGAAAAAAACTCTTATCCTTAAGATAGAAGATTTTCTCATAAGAAAAAGAGCACTTGGCTCTTTTCTGTTTTATTCTTTTGATGAACTACTTGAGCTTGAATCTCCACCACCGATATATTGGGTAAAGATATTTTGGAAGGCTTGGTCTTTGACCTTGATATTAGCTGCTTGCAATTCTTTTCCGATAATGCTTTGAACAAATGTCGCATCGTTTTGTTTTTGGGTTAAGATAACAGTTTTTAATTTTTCTTTGTAATCATCGATATTAGATGATTTTTCTGTTTTCTTAGTGAGTTTTACAATGTAATATTGGCTACTATAGGCTTGTGTGCCAGTGGCTTTAATCACATCAGAAACACCATTTACATCTAAAGCAAAAGCAGCTTTTTTAACTTGTTCTGGTACTTCTGTTGAAGCAGAATCAAAGGTGATTTCTCCACCATTCGCTTTAGTTTTCTCATCAGTTGAGTTATCTTTGGCTAATTGAGCGAAATCTGCGCCACTTGCCTTAGCTTTTTCGAGGACTTCTTTCGCTTTATCCTCATTATCAAGACGAATGATTTGAGCAGTTACATCTGGAGTGTACTCGTCAAAGGCCTTCTTGTAAGCATCATCTGTCAATTCAGCTTCTGCTGCCTTCTTAACTGCCAACTCAACCAATTTACTTGTACGAATTTGAGCTTTACGTGTTTCAAGGGTCATACCTGCTTGTGACAAGACACGTTGGTAGTTCTCACCATATTGTTTTTCTTCTTCGGCAATAGTATCGTTGACTTCTTTGTCATCTACTTCTGAGCCGTATTGTTTCTCAAATACTTTTTGGATGGTCAGGTTCAACAACACTTGTTGAGCTGAAGGATTGCTTTTCACTTGCTCATAAAATTGATGTTCAGTGATGACATCCCCTTTCATGCTGATAAGATCTGCCCCTTCTGAACCTTTCGAACAAGCTGCTAAAGTTGCTACTGATAATAGTGTAATGGCACCTGCCAATAGTTTTTTCTTCATGTCTACTCCTTTGAGATAAGTGTTACCCTATCTATTTTACTATATTTTCTTAAATTTTTCTGAAAATTATTCGCTGTCAGGCAATTGAACATCTGCTACATTTTTACGAAGCATAAGAATACCGTCTCCCAGAGGGACTAATGTTGCGGTGAGTCCTGGATTGTCTAAGGTTGCGTCAAATAGTCTTTGAAGGCCTCGATAAATGGTTCGCTGGCCACGACGGACTTCCATAATGTCCTTGGCAACATCACCACCTTGGAAAATATCATCCAAGACAACCACACCACCAACTTCCAAGTGTTTGAGGATTTCTGGCAAAAAGACGATGTATTTAGACTTGGCAGAATCCATAAAGACGAAATCATAGGACTCTGTCAGGGTTGATAAGACATCTACCGCATCTCCTTCTAAAAGCGTGATTTGCTTGTGACTGTCAAACTGAGCAAAATTTTCCTTGGCAAATCCAATCATCTCTGGATTGCGGTCAATGGTTGTAATCTTAGCATTTGGCGCATGTTCTGCCATCAAGAGGGCTGAAAAACCGATAGCCGTCCCAATTTCCAGAATGTTTTTAGGCTGCATGGTTTCCATGAGAAAACGGAAATAAGCAACCGTTTCATGGGGAATGATGGGAATATTTTCCTTACGGGCAAAGTCTTCCAATTCTTTCAAAGAGCCTGTGACTTGCTTTTGACGCTGACGCATCAAGTCCACAATTTCTTCCTTGACAACAGGACGACGCATGTTATGGTTGGCATTTTTACTATACGATTCAACCATTTTATGCCAATCCCAATTTTTCAACAAGGGCTTCAAACTCATTTAAACGGCGTTCAAAGACTGCAAAGGCATCATTGAGATAGTCTTCCTTCTCCATATCAACACCAGCTTTTCTCATGACATTAAGTGGGTAGTCAGACTTACCAGCCTTGAGGTAGTCGATATAGCGGTCACGGTCTTCTTGACTACCATGAACAATTTTTTCAGCCAGGGCTGAAGCTGCTGCAAAACCAGTTGAATATTGATATACATAGTAGTTATAGTAGAAGTGTGGAATGCGAGCCCACTCAAATTGGATTTCAGGATTGTCTTCCTTACTCAAACCATAATACTCTTGGTTCAAGTCTGCGTAGAGTTTATTTAGGAAATCGCTTGTCAAGACTTCACCATTTTGATCCGCTTGGTGAATGGCGTGTTCAAACTCAGCAAATTGAGTTTGGCGGAAAACTGTCCCACGGAAACCATCTAGGAAGTTATTGAGAATAGCAAAGCGCGTTGCGTCGTCTTCCACTTCTTCCAATAATTTCTCCGTCAAGATATTTTCATTGGTAGTTGATGCAATCTCAGCCAAGAAGATAGAGTAATCTCCATAAACATAAGGCTGCGTTTCACGAGTATAGCTTGAATGCATACTATGACCAGTCTCATGGACAAGGGTAAAGAGATTGTCTAGATTGTCCTGCCAGTTAAGAAGCATAAAGGCATTGGTATCGTAAGAGCCACCAGAGTAGGCTCCTGAACGCTTGCCTTGATTTTCGTAAACATCAATCCAACGTTCGCTGAAGGCACGTTTAACACGGCTCAAGTAATCCTCACCCAAGACTGCCAAGGCTTCTTCTGCTTTTTTCAAGGCTTCTTGGTAGGTAAAACTATATTCAACAGATGAAAGCGGTGTGTAGACATCATACATCTTGAGGTCTGAAATCCCCAAGATTTTTGAACGAAGCTCAAGGTAACGATGCAAGAGTGGCAAGTGCCTGCGAACTGCTGCTACCAAATTGTCATAAACACTCTCTGGAACAAAATTTGCTGCGAGAGCTGCATGACGAGCACTCTTGTAGTTGCGAACTTTGGCACGATAGTTTTGAACTTTAACATTTGTTTGCAAGGTTTTAGCATAAGTATGTTGGAATTGCTCATAAGTCGCATAAAGAGCTTGATAGGCACCACGGCGAACCTCACGATTTTTAGACTCCATTAAACGCATATAAACGCCATGTGATAATTGTACTTCGTTACCATCTTCATCTTTAACAAATGGAAAGACGATATCTGCATTATCTAAAATAGCGAAGGTTTCACTTGCCGAACCAAAGATTTCCCCAGCTCCAGCCAATAATTCTTCTTCACGTTGCGAAAGAACATGATCCTTGCCTTGCAAAAGCTTATCAAAATAGTGTTGATAAACCTGCAATTTTGGTTGAGCTTCTAAAAAGTCAGCATACTGCTTTTCGCTAATCTCCATAAATTCAGGCTCATAGAATGAAAAGGCTTGGTCTAGCTGGCTATAGAGAGTCATGGCCTTGGCATAGTACTCTTGGTACTTGGCTTCACGTGTGTCTTGGTCATTCTTCATATGAGCATAAACGTAAAGCTTCTCCGTCTGGCGTTCCATTTCAAGAGAAAATTCAGTAACTTCGAGTAGGCTATCCGCACTATCTAGGAGATGGCCTTCATACTGGGCTACTGTCTCCAATTGTTCTGTTAAATCTTTTAAGGCTTCTTCCCAAGCCTGGTCAGTGGGGTAGATCGTTGATAGATCCCATGTATCTTTTTCATTTATTTCATTTCTTTGTAATACCATTAGATTCCTCCATCCTTTCTATTCTACCATATTTTTCAAGAAATATTGCTGATAAAAGGCTGGTGGATAGAGCTTTTGCCAATCATTTTGAGGATTTTCTTGATAATAGGTTTGAAAATACTGATAATAGCGAGTCAAATCTTGCTCAATTTGGCAAAAATTTCCTACTAGTGGTCGAATTTGTGGATACCATTCTTTTAGCCCGTAAGTCAGGAGATTTTCTCCCTTTTTATAGGCTTCTGCTTGTTCTTTCATCCAAAAGGGATTTTGATAATAGAGTTGTTGCCGGATATAGCGACAGATGTCCTTGTCCTGAGAAACTGTAAAATGAGATATTTTTTGTTTCTTATAGGGAAGACGTAATATCTCCAGTAGACTATCTTGTCCATAAGGAAATTCCTTGATTTGATAATGGAGTTTACCTCGGAGATCCTGGTGAATCAGGTATTTGAGTCTTAAAACTTGTTTTTCACTGTCTACTTCCCAAACATAAAATCCCATGTTTTGACTAAAGTATAGAAAACCTTCTTGCAGACGAGTCAACCGCTCCTTGAGCCACAGTTTTTCTCCCAACAACCACAGTACTTGGTAACCCTGACTACGATAGCCCTCACTACGCTCTTTAAGAACTTTTTGAGGCAAGGGACTACATTGAACCTCTAAAGCTAGATTGCCATTTACAAATACATCTGCAATCTGTTTAAGCTCTGGAAGAGGGTACTCTAATTGCACCTCTGAATCTTTTTTCAACCAGTGATAAAGTGATTTTTTATTTTCTAGGTGTTCTGGACTTTCATTTTCAGAGGAAAAATCACAGTCTTTTAAGGTTTTGTGGGCAAAATGGGCCCGGACACTTAGTCCTTGACGCAAACGGAGCTGACCTCCACAAGCTGGGCAGGTGTATGCTTGCTTCTCAAGTTTATCCTCTAACACATTTACCAATTCTCCCCTAGTATCTCTCGCAACAAACATGATTTCCCTCCTTTTCTATATTATTCGAAAAAAAGAAAAAAGATCAGGAAATTCCTAATCTTCATTCATGTTTATTTGAATTTTTTAGCTAGCATGGTCGCAAAGCGTAGTTGAATACGATTACCATTTTCGTCACGACGGTGCAAATGGCCTGGATTTTCATTGTACTTAACCAATTTCCAGTCCTTGTAATAGTCTGCCAATTCCCCTTCTTTAAAGGTAAATGGGAAGTTCACAGAGCAAGGGTAATCTTCCGTATCCATAGCACAAACGATAAGATTGTAACCACCAACACTGGTTTTCTCCTGCATATTTTGAATAATAGCTGGAATGCTGTCCGCTTGTAGAAACATCAAAACAACTGTCGATACGATAAAATCATATTCTTGCCCAATGCTGGCTGAATTGATATCGTAAAGACCAACAGGCATATCCAAATCTTCCTGCTCCACAATGCTTTGCAAGATTTCAAGAGCCAATTCATTTTGATCCACAGCTGTCACATCAAAACCTTGCTGGGCTAGAAAGAGTGCATTACGGCCCTGACCACAGCCCAAATCCAAGGCTTTTCCTGGTTTTACTGTCTGCATTGCCTCTAGGACCTCTGAATGAACAGGATTGGTATTGTATTTCTTAGGGAAATAGTCCTCAGGTTTACAATAAAATTCCAAGTACCACTCCACATCATCTGTTACAGCCTCCACTCGGTGCCAAGCTTGTGGTTGTGCCATTGGATTGTCAGCCCCCGCTTCAAAGAGATGCTCAGCTAGAACTTCGCCATCCTCTGTCAATTCAATAAACTTGAGAGTTCCTTTTAAAACAGTAATCTTGCCCCAAGTCCCAACCTTGGTATTGTGTTTCTGCTGAACAGCCTCTGGCATGGTTTCTTTAGTCCACAAGGGCATACGTTTATAGGCAACTAATTTTTCCATTTTCATTTCCTCTTTTTATCGCTGATTAACAGCTTTCATAACACGCGCGATGTCGCGGTTTTGCTCACGACGTTTGATAGACTCCCGTTTGTCGTAGTCATGCTTCCCTTTGGCAAGTCCTAAAAGGAGCTTGGCATAGCCATCCTTGATATAGACTTTAAGGGGAACCAGGGTCATACCTGTCCCTTTGGTCTCCTGTTCCAACTTTTGGATTTGTTTCTTATGGAGCAAGAGTTTTCGACGACGTTCTGGTTCTTGGTTCCAAATATTGCCCTCTTCGTAAGGAGCGATGTGAACATTGCTCAACCAGACTTCTCCATTTTTTACTTGAGCAAAGCCATCTTTGAGATTGATTCGAGCAGCTCGTACACTCTTGATTTCAGTTCCAGTCAGGACCATCCCTGCCTCTAGCGTATCTACGATTGTATAGTCATGACGCGCCTTTTTATTTTGTGCGACGACCTTTCCCTCGCCCTTTGCCATGCTTAGCTCCTTTCTTAGCTACTTCCTTATAAAAAGGTTTCTTTCCTTTTTTCTTCTTGTCTTTCTGTGAATGCTTGCGCTTATCATTTGAGCGTCCTGATTTTCTCTTGTCTTCCTTCTTATCTGAACGACGACTTGAACCACGCCCTCTGTCACTACGACTAGACTGTTTCAAGCCTTTTTCGATCACATCAAACTCACTTGGGATGTAAGAGAAGTCAATTTCACCTGTCATCTTATCCGCTCTTTCAACCCGAATACGAATCTGCTGACCTACACGGAAGGTTGTTCCTGATTTCTCTCCACGAAGGGTCAAATCACGCTCATTGAAATGATAAAATTCAGGTAGATTGGTGATGTGAATCAAGCCTTCAACTGTGTTTGGCAATTCGACAAAGAGACCGAATTTGACAATACTTGATACAACTGCATCGTACTCGTCACCCACGTATTCTTCCATGTACTCAGCCTTTTTCATGGCTTCGACTTCACGCTCAGCCTCAATGGCACGACGTTCACGGTTGGAAGACTGGGTCGCAATCTCTGGAATCACTTGCTCAAAATGCTCTGCTATTTCCTTAGAACGCCCATAGTCCCGAATCATGCGGTGAACAAGGAGGTCTGGATAACGACGAATCGGACTAGTAAAGTGAGTGTAATAGTCAGCCGCTAATCCATAGTGGCCGTGATTGTGCTCCGAATAGCGAGCCTGCTGCATAGAGCGAAGAAGCATCATAGATAATACATCTGCATAAGGTTCCCCCTCAACAGTACGCATGATGTCTTGAAGTGCCTCCTGGCTAATCTCACTGGCGGTCCCATAAATGCGCAAGCCAAAGCTTGAAGCATAATCAATAAACTTCTGAACCTTTTCAGCCTTTGGCTCCTCGTGAATTCGATAGATGAAAGGCAAATCCAGCTTGCTAAAATGCTCAGCAACTGTTTCATTGGCCATCAGCATAAAGGACTCAATCATCCGCTCGGCAACACCACGCTGACGAAGAACGATATCAACAGGCTTGCCTTGTTTATCCACTAAAATCTTGGCTTCATTGGTATCAAAATTGAGGGCTCCACGTTTCACACGCATGTTTTCTAAAGTTTCATGAAGCTTGGCCATAAGTTCGATACTAGGAACAATTTTCTGATATTCTTGTCGCTTTTCCTCGTCGCCAGCTAGGATATCATTGACATCACTATAGGTCATACGAAAACTGGTCTTGATAACTGTTTGTGTAATGGTATAGTTGACCACACGACCATGTTTATCAATCTCCATAATGGCAGACTGGGTCAGGCGGTCAACTTGGGGATTGAGAGAGCAGATGCCATTTGACAGTCGTTCTGGAAGCATTGGGACCACACGGTCTGTTACATAGACTGAAGTCGCGCGGTTAAGGGCTTCCTTGTCAAGGGCCGAACCCTCAGTTACATAGTAGGAAACATCTGCGATATGAACTCCGAGTTCCAGATTACCATTTTTCAAGGCCTTGATATGCACCGCATCGTCCAAATCCTTGGCGTCAGCACCATCAATGGTAAAGGTAATTTCATCTCTCAAATCCAGACGGCCTTCCATATCCTTTTGTGATGGAGCATCAGGCACACTTTCTGCCTCCTTGACAACAGCCTCTGGAAATTCTGAGACAATGTCCATAGACTCCAAAACCTCAAGGACATCAATCCCAACATCCGTTGAATGCCCCACCACATCGAGGACGCTAGCGACAAAGAAATCGTGTTTCTTACTTGGGTATTTGTCGATAAAGACCTTGAGAACTTCTGTTCCTTCTAGTTTAAGAGCTGGTTTCTTAACATAAATTGGTTGACTGATTTTCTGATTCTTTGAACGGATGTAACCAGCATACTTGGGCTTTTCCTGATCTAGAACGATTTGACCGACAACAGTTGTCAAACCGTGTTCTAGAATATCGATAATTTTGGCTTCTGCTGCTGTTCCCTTATTACGGTCAGCGACTTTCTTAATCACGACCTCAACAGTATCGCCATCAATAGCATAGTTGACATCGTTTTTCCCTACAAAAAGATCGTCCTCCTCGCCTTCCAGACTAACAAAGCCAAAGCCATTTTTATGAGCATGAAAAATCCCCTTGAGAGTAATCTCATGTTTTTTCTTGACTTCCAAAGTCAAAGTTCCATCTTCTTCAAAGCGTATCTGATGCTTTCTTTCCATTAAGGACAAGGTTTTAATCAACTCACGAAAATCCTTGGACCCGTCTTTTCCCAAATCCTGAGCCAAGTCATTGACAGTCACCTTTCCCTTGTCTTGTAAATATTCTTTTATTCTATCTTTCATATTTTCTTTCTAGATTTTTTAATTTTCTTTTACTGTAAAACCTTCTCAAACATCCTTTAAAAATAAAAAGAGGCAAAGACCTAGTCCTGCCCATTATTTTCTTATCTACTTGATAATACCGTCAATGCTAAGGCAATGGCTAGCCAGAAAAAGACTAAAATCCCTGTCAAACGCTGCATTACAGCTTCAAAACCGCGTGCTTTACTGCGTTCAAACAAATCACCTGAGCTGGCATCAAATACATTGCTGGATTGGTTTTTAGTTGGTTGCATGAAAATCGCAATTACAATCACAACAGATAATACTAATAAAATGGTTAATAATAGGTTATACATATCAAACTCCTTAAAATCCTTATTATTTTACCATAAAATCTACTTAGATTCAAGATGTAGGGTTACTTTTCTTTCCTTGGGACAATACTTTAAAACCTCGATCTTGTCTGGATGGGTTTTTGAATTTTTACTAGTTAGATAATTGATACTGCCACAAGAGGAGCATTTTAGATTAATTTTTACTCGCACTAGATTTCCTTTACTTTTAATAATGTTCGAAATTGAAGCAGGTTAAAGAGACAACTAAAGGCAACACAAAGGCTTGTCGCATAAAAAACAGCATGGTAGCCAAATTGACCCGCCACTGCAGAACCTGCCATAGGCCCAACGACACCTCCCAGATAAAAGAATACCTGATTGAAGGCAAAGACCCTCGAAATGCCGACTTTGGGCGTCATCTTGCTGAGAAGGGCATTAACTCCAGGAATCAAGGCACCTGTCCCCAAGCCAAAGAGGAAACGATAGAGTCCTAGTTGAAGGGGGCTAGAGGCATTGGCACAGAGGAGATAGATAATGACTGAATAAAACTGGGCTACAACCAAGAGGCGATGATTGCCCACCTTGTCACCTAGCTTTCCCATGACTCCTGCACTCATCATACTGGAAAAGCCCATGCTGGATACAATCAAACCAGATACAAAGAGAAGATTCTCTGTCTGGCCTAAGTCGCGTACATACAGAGCTAAGATAGGGCCGATTGATTGGGCTGAAAATTGGATGACAAAACTGGTCAGAAAGAGGTTGACCAAGAGATAGGGGTATTTAACTGATGTAAACAATTCCTTTGTTGGAATGGCCTTTTCCTTGGCTACTGGTTGAAAATCTTCCTTGATAAAGCAAATAGTCAAAAGAGCAGCTAAAAATAGAAAACTACCAACCAGTAAGAAAACTGTACGAATACCAAATAATTCTGCAATAAAGCCACCAATAAAGGGACCAGTTAGAGTACCTGCAACTACGCCTGTAGACAAAGTACCTAAGGCAGAGCCTGATTTTTCCTTGGGAACCTGACTGGCTATCAGGGCTGTTGCATTGGGAACAAATCCTGCAAATATACCGTTTAATAAACGAAGAAAGATTAACCAATAGATATTTGGTACAAAGGCCAAACCTCCCATAGTAATGGTCATGGCCATGCCAGCCCGAATCATCATGGGTTTTCGACCATATTTGTCAGCAAGAATCCCCCAGATAGGAGAAAAGAGCGCCGCGGAAATAGCAGAGACAGAAATTGCTAAGCCTGCATAAAAAGCGACTTGCTCACTCCCTACACCCAGATTTTCCACAAAGATAGGCATAAAGGGCACAACCAAAGAAATACTGGCTCCAGTCAGAAAATTACCAAACCAGGCAATGCGCAGATTATCCTTCCAGTTAATCTCTGTCATCTTAACTACCTCCCTCAAGCAGGGAGAACACCTGAGTAAGAAGCTGGTCCTGATTTCCATTGTTGTTTAAAACATGGCTGGCCAAATCTTTCTTTTTCTCTAAAGGCCACTGGGCTGCCAGACGAGACTCAGCTTCATTCTTGGATAGCTGATCCCTTTTCATTAGGCGTTCTACTTGGACATCTCGGTCCACATAGACCAACCATGTCTCATCAAACCAAGCGCTGTAGGCCTGCTCAAAAAGTAGGGGAATATCCATGAAGAAAATCTCTTCTGACTGAGCCAATTGGTCTCTTAATGTAGCTAGTTCCTCACGGATAATCTCTCCTTGGATTTGCTTAGACCATTCTCGTTCTTCAGGATTTGAAAAGATAAGACTAGCTAGGAGAGGGCGATTGAGTTCTCCGTTTTCAAGGATGATTTCTTGCCCAAAGTGCTGGACTAGAGCCTTAAACAGACGACCGCCAGGTTTCTGTAGTTGGTGGACGACTGCGTCAGCATCCACCACTTGAAAGCCTTGCTGTCTTAGAAAATTTGTCACAGTTGACTTACCAGAGGCAATTCCCCCAGTGATTCCAATGATTTTTCCCATCAATTCCTCCTTTGGCATTGAGGACAAAAATGGGTGCCTCGTCCACCTAGTTGGATTTTCTCAATGATGGTGCCACAACGTGAACATTCTTGACCAGCCTTGTCATAGACCTGATGAAAATCCTGCATGGTTCCATCTTCTCCAAAGGCATTGGTATAGGTCCGAATGGTAGACCCACCTTTTTCAACAGCCTGTCCCAATACAGCAATGGTCTGGTCATGAATAGCTGTCGCTTCTGCGGCTGTCAAAGTCTGGGAAGGTCTGGCTGGATGAACCTGAGCTCGCCAGAGAACCTCATCCACATAGATATTGCCAAGTCCAGCTACCAAAGTCTGGTCTAAAAGATGGGATTTGATAGGCTTTTTAGACTTATCTAGAGCTACTTGAAAGACCTGCACATCAAAGTCTTGTTCGCTTGGTTCAGGACCTAATTTTTTAGCAATAAAGTAGGCTTCCAAAAGGTCAGGAGCCAAGAGTTCCATAGTACCAAACTTGCGTACATCCTCATAAACAAGCGTGCCACCGTCCTCAAACTGGAAGAAAATATGGGCATGCTTACGTTCAGGTGCTTGGTCTGGATAGTAAAAATACTTGCCCTCCATCCGCAGATGGGAAATCAAGACCTTGTCTGTCAGGTAGAAAAGCAAATATTTGCCACGACGTCCCATTGACTCAACAATCTGACCAGGCACTTCCTTTTGAAACTCGTCCAAATCTGTCTTAATCATCTTGGGATAGCGAATTTCTACACTCGAAATCTTCTTTCCCAAAATCAATTTTTCTAAGCCACGACGAACGGTTTCAACCTCAGGTAATTCAGGCATAAATCCTCCTTCTGTAAAAACAAGAAGCAGGCATGAGCCCACCTCTACTTAGTATTCTTTTTCATTATAGCCAAAGTCAGCCAAATCTAGCTTCTTATCGCGCCAGTTTTTCTTGACCTTGACCCAAGTTTCTAGGAAGACCTTATCTCCTAGCATAAGTTCGATATCACGACGGGCCATACTACCAATTTTCTTAAGCATAGCACCACCTTTACCAATGATAATCCCTTTCTGACTATCGCGCTCGACCATAATAGTAGCACGGATGTGAACCTTGTCTGTCTCTTCGTCTCGTTTCATAGAATCCACAACTACTGCGACAGAATGCGGAATCTCTTCACGAGTTAGGTGCAAGACTTTCTCGCGAACCATTTCTGAAACCAAGAAACGCTCTGGATGGTCTGTAATTTGATCAGACGGGAAATATTGAAAACCTTCATCCAGATTTTCACTCAAAATATCCACTAGACGAGAGACGTTATTTCCTTGAAGGGCTGAGATTGGTACAATTTCCTTAAAGTCCATTTGATTACGGAAGTCATCGATCTGAGACAAGAGCTGGTCTGGATGGACCTTATCAATCTTGTTCACCACCAAAATCACTGGAACCTTGGTAGCCTTGAGACGCTCGATAATCATATCATCGCCCTTACCACGCGCCTCATCAGCAGGTACCATGAAAAGAACAGTATCCACTTCACGAAGGGTGCTATAGGCAGATTCTACCATGAAATCTCCAAGGGCCGTTTTAGGTTTGTGAATCCCTGGTGTGTCGATAAAGACGATTTGCTCCTTATCAGTCGTGTAAATTCCCATGATTTTATTGCGCGTTGTCTGCGCCTTGTCACTCATGATGGCAATCTTTTGCCCCATGACGTGGTTTAAAAAAGTTGACTTCCCAACATTGGGACGTCCTAAAATGGCTACAAAGCCTGATTTAAAAGTCATAATTTCCTCTTACTGTTTAAAATAATAAATCCCAGATTCGTGGGAGAAAAATCAATGCGCCTGTTAAGGCTGCGAAAAGAGAGACCACTAATACCGCGCCAGCCGCCATATCCTTGGCATTTTTAGCCAGCATGGAAAAGTGATAGTGACTGGCCAAATCCACCACATTTTCAATAGCAGAATTGATAATTTCAAAGGCTACTACCAAGAAAATGCTCAATAGGAGAAAGAGCCATTCGATTCGTGATACCTGAAAAATAAAACCTGCAAGGATGACTACTAGAGCCGTCACTGCATGTTTTCGCATATTGCGTTCTTCCTTGATAGCAGTAAAAATCCCTGTGAGAGCAAATTCTAAACTGGATATCAGGTCACGATTTTTCCATTTTCGTTTATTGTCTTGTGAGTCCATAGGCTGTCAAAATTTCTTCTTGTAAACCGAACATCTCCGCTTCTTCTTCCGGAGTGTAGTGATCATAGCCGTTGATATGTAAAAAGCCGTGTACTGCCAAGAAGCCCATCTCACGCTCAAAGCTATGGCCATATTCCTCGGCCTGCTCATGTGCCTTATCGATAGAGATGAACAATTCCCCAATATAGGCATCAAACTCAGACATCATCTCTGCCAATTCTGGATTTTCAAGTAAATCCTCTTCGTCAAAGGCAATTTCCAACTCTGGTTTATATTCAAGGCTGATAACATCTGTCGGACGGTCGGTGTCACGGTACTCCAGATTAAGTTCATGACTACGTTCATTGGTCACAAAGGTAACTGCCATCTCCTTGTCTTCTTTGCCTAATTTTTGGGCTGCAAATTCCAAAATTTCTTGGGTTTGTTGCAACATTTCTTTTGAAACTTGACCAGTTTCATCTATCATTTCAATATACATGTGCTTCTCGTTTCTCTTTACTTGGCTTTATTATACCACATTTCCATGATTTTATTCTACCTTTTTGATATAATACTATGGAATACAATCACAAGGAGAGAACGATGTCATTTGACGGATTTTTTTTACACCACATGGTTGAGGAATTGCGAAGAGAGTTAGTGAACGGTCGCATCCAGAAAATCAATCAGCCTTTTGAACAAGAGTTGGTCTTGCAAATCCGCAGCAATCGCCAAAGTCATCGCCTGCTCCTTTCTGCTCACCCAGTTTTTGGACGCATTCAGCTGACCCAAACGACTTTTGAAAATCCAGCCCAACCTTCTACCTTTATCATGGTTTTGAGAAAGTATTTGCAGGGTGCCCTGATTGAATCGATTGAGCAAGTGGAAAATGACCGTATTGTGGAAATGACAGTTTCCAATAAAAACGAGATTGGAGACCATATTCAGGCTACCTTGATTATCGAAATTATGGGGAAACACAGTAATATTCTACTGGTCGATAAAAGTAGTCATAAAATCCTCGAAGTTATCAAACACGTCGGCTTTTCACAAAATAGCTACCGCACCTTACTTCCTGGATCGACCTATATCGCTCCGCCAAGCACGGAATCGCACAATCCTTTCACGGTCAAGGACGAGAAACTTTTTGAAATCCTGCAAACACAGGAAACGACAGCTAAACATCTTCAAAGTCTCTTTCAAGGTCTAGGACGCGATACGGCAAACGAATTGGAAAAGATTCTGGTTAGTGATAAACTATCTACTTTCCGTGAATTTTTCAGTCAAGAAACCCAGCCATGCTTGACTGAGACTTCCTTCAGTCCAGTTCCTTTTGCCAATCAGGTGGGAGAGCCTTTTGCCAGTCTTTCTGATTTGTTGGACACCTACTACAAGGACAAGGCTGAGCGAGACCGTGTCAAACAGCAAGCCAGTGAACTCATTCGTCGTGTTGAAAATGAACTTCAGAAAAACCGCCACAAACTCAAAAAACAGGAAAAAGAATTACTAGCGACAGACAATGCTGAAGAATTTCGCCAAAAAGGGGAATTGCTAACAACCTTCCTCCATCAAGTGCCTAACGACCAAGACCAGGTTATCCTAGACAACTACTATACCAACCAACCTATCACCATTGCGCTTGATAAGGCCTTGACTCCCAACCAGAATGCCCAACGCTACTTTAAACGTTATCAGAAATTAAAAGAAGCTGTCAAATACTTGACTGATCTGATTGAGGAAACCAAGGCCACTATTCTCTATCTGGAAAGTGTAGAAACCGTCCTCAACCAAGCTGGGCTGGAAGAAATCACTGAAATCCGTGAAGAATTGATTCAAACCGGCTTTATCCGCAGAAGACAGCGAGAAAAAATCCAGAAACGCAAAAAACCAGAACAGTACCTGGCCAGTGATGGCAAGACCATCATCTATGTCGGTCGCAACAACCTACAAAATGAGGAGCTAACCTTTAAAATGGCTCGCAAGGAGGAACTCTGGTTCCATGCCAAGGACATCCCTGGAAGCCACATCGTCATCTCAGGCAATCTTGACCCATCTGATGAAGTAAAGACAGACGCGGCAGAACTGGCCGCCTACTTCTCTCAGGGTCGCCTGTCAAATCTGGTCCAGGTAGATATGATTGAAGTCAAGAAACTCAACAAACCAACTGGTGGAAAACCTGGCTTTGTCACTTACACAGGACAAAAGACCCTCCGCGTCACACCAGACCCAGAAAAAATCGCATCCATGAAAAAATCCTGATTCGACTTGAAATCAGGATTTTTAGCTTATACTCTTCGAAAATCAAATTCAAACCACGTCAACGTCACCTTGCCGTATATATGTGACTGACTTCGTCAGTCTTATCTACAACCTCAAAACAGTGTTTTGAGCAACCTGCGGCTAGTTTCCTAGTTTGCTCTTTGATTTTCATTGAGTATTATACACAAATCATATTCAATTATAGGACTAATCTTTGCCACCTAGTTTCTCATTGATTTTCATCATCACACTAGCAATTTTTTCGCCCCAATAAGGGTCTGAGGCATATTCAACATTCATACCAGACGCCTTGTTTCCAAGGAAAGTTCTGCCCCTATCGATATAATTTTCCTTAATCCACTTTGTTGCACCTAAAATTCCCTTATCCACATCATCAAATGTCTTGGCAGAAAGGTACGGGGTCGTATCATAGGCTGTAATTCCAAAGAAATTATTCTTATCTTTGGCAATATTGCTACGTCCCCAGTCACTTTCTAAGGCACTATGAGCAAGGAGGTAGAGGGCATTGATATGATAATGTTCTTCGGCTTCCTTAAAGGTAGCTCCCTTATTTTCCAAGAGACTATTGTCAATATTTAACAGACTAAATACCTTATCCAAATCCTCAGCACTATAGTTTGTAGGTTCTGTTAAATCTTTGAAAAGGAAGAGATTCTCAAGCTTAAAACCATCAAAATGCAGGCCATCTGCCGAATAATATTTCTTGCCTACTTCCATATCAGAAAGATGAGAAGCTACTGGGATACTAGCATTCTGGGCCACATAGTGATAAAAACGGTGCCCATCACTCTCATAATAAGGGATAAAATCCTTGCTGGCATCTAGTGCTTGTAAATCTTCTGTTTTCATATAACCTGACAAACCAGAAATAGTAATAGCCAGGCGCTTGTCATCACTTTTTCTATCATTATCTAGCCAGACGACACTACCTTGTGATATATAGGAGAGCTTTTCACCATCTGCATTATAAACATTTGCTGTGACAGGAACTACTTGATAGTAAGCAGCATTTTCATTTGTAGCTTTTTCTCCATGCCATTTACCATCACTTCCAAGCTGATAACCATCTACTATCTCATTTTTCGCCATATAGCCGCCAGATTTGAAGTAGTACCAGGCTTGACTTTTAGCATCGTATAGCCATTCTTTCTCAGCCATTTTCCCATCAGATTTGAGATAAAACCAAGATTCCTTATTCCAAATCCATTCATTTGCTGCCATATAGCCACCAGATTTGAGATAATAATAGTGACCATTTTCGAAAATCCATTCTTTCTCAGCATGATTCCCATTTTCTTTGATGTAAAACCAAGATTGGTATTGTTTGTCAAAAAGCCAACCTTGCTGTACTTTGGCACCACTAGCATTCACATAAGCCTGATCAATCCACTGACTTGTTAGCAAATAACCGCCAGATTTAAAATAATAGTCCTTGCCCTTGATTTGAAGCCATTCTTTCTCTGCGTGTTGGCCATCTGCTTTGATATAAAACCAAGCATCGTATTGAGAATCATAGACCCAGTCTTCAATTACTTTGGCACCTGTTGCACCAACATAGGAAGTTCCTAGCCAAGCATTTCTTTTCATCTTTCCATTTTGGTCAAGATAATAGAGGACTCCCTTGTCTTCTACCCATTCTGACTTGGCCATATAGCCACCAGATTTGAGGTAAAAATAGTTGTCACCTTGTTTCAGCCATTCATTTTCAGCATAGTTGGCATCTGCTTTTATATAAAACCAAGATTGATAATGAGCATCAAAAACCCACTCATTGGCTGCTTGACTACCATCTGCTTTCAGGTATTGTTTTCCTTGCCAAGTACCTTCGCTAGCCATTGCACTCTCTGGTCTAACTAAGAAAAATAGCAGGGCTAAAAAAATAAATCTTACTTTCTTCATTAACCTTCTTCCTCTGTTCTTACTCATTTCATTATATCAAAATTCTCTATAATCAACATTACAAACTGATAAAAAATCAAGAACAGATTGATTGCAGTTTACTTCAGAGACTCTTTTACTTCCTTGCGTAGATTTTCCAAACTGCTAATGCCGTATTTGTCCATGACTTTTGGTAAATTTTCGATGATATCAGGGCAGGCATATGGATTGGTAAAGTTGGCTGTTCCAACTCCAATAGCCGATGCTCCAGCCAGATACATTTCTAGGGCAGCTTCTGCCGAATCCACTCCCCCCATTCCAATGATAGGCAGGTCTGTAGTTTGAGCTACCTGGCGGATAAGTTTGAGGGCTACTGGAAAGACTGCTGGACCAGACATTCCACCTGTTCCATTGGCCAAGATTGGTTTTCTGGTTTTGAGGTCAAAGCGCATGCCAACCAGAGTATTGATCATGGTTAAGCCACTTGCCCCCGCATCTTCTGCAGCTTTTGCGACAGTAACGATATCGGTCACACTAGGGGTTAATTTGACATAAACTGGCACATCAGAGGCTTCCACAGCTGCTTTCACCACATCATAAGCTAAATCTGGATCTTGACCAATCAAGAGTCCATGATTACAGTGATCTACGTTGGGACAAGAAATATTGAGCTCAATTGCCTTCACATTAGCTGCCTTGGAAATACCATGAGAAACAGCCGCATACTCTTGTTTTGAAAAACCAGCCACATTGGCGATAATAGGAAGATTTGGATACTCTCTTTCCAGCCAAGGGAGTTTTTCAGCTAAAACAGCTTCTAAACCAGGATTTTGCAAGCCGATTGCATTGAGCATGCCAGCAGGTGTCTCAGCAACTCTGGGAGTTGGATTGCCAAAGCGTGGTTCAAGGGTTATCGCCTTAATCATAATAGAGCCTAAAAGGTCTAAATCATAGTACTTGGCATACTCTTGTCCAAAGCCAAAACAGCCTGATGCTGGAATAATCGGATTTTTCAAATCCAAGCCAGGTAGAGAAACTTGTAAACGATTTGTAGTCATGATTTTCTCCTTATAATACAACTGTTCCTGTGCGGAAAACAGGGCCATCTTCACAGACGCGTTGGCTGACCGTCTCACTTTCTGGTACTTTTAGGACGCAGGCATAGCAAGCCCCCATTCCACAAGCCATACGAGATTCCAGAGATAGATAGGCTCTTGGGTGGTCATAAAAGGTTTGATTGATATACTTCATCATTCCAGGCGCCCCACATGAGTAAACAGCATCAAACTGATTGTCTAAATCCTCGATAACAACGGAAACATTTCCCTTGATACCATAAGAACCATCATCTGTCGTTACAAAAACTTGACCATATTGAGCTAATTCCGTCTCTAAAATAACAGCATCCTTAGTCGCAAAACCGAGAACTGTCACTACTTTCACACCACGCGTATGCAATTCCTTGGCTACCTCAAGCAAGGGCGGAACACCAATCCCCCCACCAACAAGGAGTACCTGACTCTGCTCATCTAGGTCAGACAAGTCAAAACCATTTCCCTGAGGCCCCATCACATCAAGAGTATCTCCCTGACTTAAGGTTGAAAAAATAGCTGTACCAGCACCTTCAATCCGATAAATGAGGTGACACTGCTTGTTAACCTTATCAATAGACGAAATTGAAATAGGGCGACGCAAGAGATGGGCGTCATCAGGCACACGCAGATGAAGAAATTGACCTGCTCGCATAGATTCAACCATTTCCCCTTCTAGGACTAATTCAAAGATTGCTGGCGCGATTTCCTCCTGTGCAACCACCTTCATGGTTTCCAAACGAATTGCACCCAAACGTTTCTTACATGTGGGATTCATGACTTTTCCTCCTTAAATTTTAAGGGGACCAGATAAAGAAAAGACCTTGCTAGTGCAAGGCCTCAGTTAAAATCGTACAACACAAGAGAGCACACTCAAAAAGTCTCCTCTAGAAAATTGTACTATTCTTTTATCTGACACCTTGTGAGTCTCTCTGGACTCCCCTTAAAGGTTAAATTTTTATTAGTATACTCTTTCAGCTAAAAAAAGTCAAGTAGAAAACGAACATTCTACTTGACCTCACGAGATTATTTTTCACGAATGACTTCGACCTTGTAGCCATCAGGGTCTTTGACAAAGTAATAGTTAGGTGCAGTTCCTGGTAAACCATTTGGCTCAGTCACTTCATAGCCTTTGGCACTATGCTCTTGATGAAGCGCCTCAAGATCAGGTGTACTTAGGGCGATATGGGCAAATCCATCTCCAACCACATAAGGACCATGATCGTAGTTATAAGTCAACTCCAACTCGTAGTCGTCACCCTCAAGACCTAGATAAACAATCGTGAAGGCATGGTCTGGAAAATCTCTGCGACGCAATTCTTTAAACCCAAAAGCATCTTGATAGAACGCAATTGATTTCTCAAGATTTTCTACGCGTAAGCAAGTGTGTAGCATTTTTGAAGCCATATTTTTCTCCTTTATTTTTAAAAAGACTGGGACAATCCTGTTCCAGTCTTATCTGTTATTATTTACCAAGTTTTGCTTTAGCTGCATCTGCAAGAGCTGTGAAAGCTGCTGCATCGTTAACAGCCAAGTCAGCAAGCATTTTACGGTTAACTTCGATCTCAGCCAATTTCAATCCATGCATCAATTGCGAGTATGAAAGTCCGTTCATACGAGCTGCCGCGTTGATACGAGTGATCCACAATTTGCGGAAGTCACGTTTTTTCTGACGACGGTCACGGTATGCATAGTAGTAAGAGTTCATTACTTGTTCTTTTGCAGTACGGAACAAGATGTGTTTAGCTCCATAGTAACCTTTTGCTAATTTAAGAATACGTTTACGACGTTTGCGTGATACAACGCCACCTTTAACACGTGCCATGTTTTATTTCCTCCAAATATTTCCTAGAATTCTTTACTTACAGTTAAGCTATTATTTCAAGCGAGTAAGCATTGCTTTGATACGTTTGTAATCTCCTGAATGCACCATAGATGCTTTACGAAGATGACGACGTTGTTTCTTAGTTTTTCCGTGGAAACGGTGAGAAGTGTAAGCACGGAAACGTTTAAGTCCACCAGAACCTGTACGTTTGAAACGTTTAGCTGATGCGCGGTGTGTTTTTTGTTTTGGCATGATTTTTTCTCCTTTATTTAACTTTCTGACAATTATTTTTTGTCAGTCGCTGGCGCCAATTGCATGAACATTTGACGTCCATCCATTTTAGCACGTTGTTCGATGATGGCAATATCTTGAGTTGCTTCAGCAAACTCGGCTAAAACTTTTGCACCAATCTCTTTATGGGTAATCATACGACCCTTAAAGCGAATAGATACCTTAACTTTATTTCCTTTTTCAAGGAATTTGCGTGCATTGCGAAGTTTTGTATCAAAGTCACCCTTGTCAATAGTTGGACTTAGACGAACTTCTTTCACGGTAACAACACTTTGTTTTTTACGTTGTTCTTTTTGCTTCTTCTGGTACTCAAATTTGAACTTACCGTAGTCCATAATTTTTGCAACAGGCGGTTTGGCTTGGGGTTGAATCAATACTAGGTCAACATTAGCGTTATCAGCCAAAGCTTGCGCTTCACTGAGTGGCTTGATGCCTAGCTGTTCTCCTTCAAGACCAATCAAGCGAACTTCACGTACACGAATCTCATCATTGATGAATAAGTCTTGCTTTGCTATGGTTTTCACCTCTTTTGTTTTATTAGAGAAAAACAATAGCGGACTCGTAAATATACAAGCCCGCACGTTATGATAGCGTTTCTTAGAAACTTTTCATCCGTAGGGCCAGGCAACTTAATGTCACAAGGCGAGAAGCTCTCACTTCTGCTTTTCTCAACTTTTATATGATACCAAGTTTTCTAGCCCTTGTCAAGATAAAAAGTTATTTTTTTGAAAAGTTTGTGTTTATTAACCAACCGTTTCAATTTTCCAACTTCTCCACCCTTTTAACCGTATAGCTCCATGCTGATCAGTTCGGTAAACTTTACTATTGATACCTTCCAGTCGGGTCAAGGTTTCCTGATGGGGTAGTTTCGTTCGATTGCTCTTTCCAACTGAGATGAGAATCATCTCTGGTTTGAGTTTTTCTAGAAAGGCTGAACTTGATGATTTTTTAGAGCCATGTTGGCTAGCTTTCAAAACATCCACCTCTAGGTCAGGATAGTGCTTCAGCATGTCCTTCTCTCCTTTCTCCTCCAAATTTCCAGTGAAGAGAAAGTGCTTATCCAAGAGTTTTCCATACAAAACCAGAGTATCTTCATGATCTCCAATTTTCCTTGGAGATAGGACTTCTAACTGACTTCCAAAAATTGGCAAGTTCTCTCCTGCTGTCACACTGCGCACCTTGGTTTGAGTCGCCTGTAGTTCTGCCACAAATTCCTTCTGTTTCAGACTTCCTTTTGATACTAAAATCTCCCCTACATGAAAAGCCTTGGTCACCTCCCACAAATCTCCAACATGTTCCTTGTCCGTATTTGTCAAAATCAGCTGGTCAATCTTGGCTACTCCTCGACTTTTGAGATAGGGAATCAAGGTTCGCTGGGCATTGCTGGTCGTCGCCTTTTCTTGCCATTTTTCAATTTTCTTATCAGATTCTGCCTTGCCACCTACATCTATGAGAATGGTCTTCCCAGTTACATCCCTTAGGAAAATACTTTCTCCTTGCCCCACATCCAGCATGGTAATTTCATTTTCCAGTGGATGCTTGGTCAGGAGAAAGAGACCTGTAATCAATAAGCTCAACACTGCTAGCCTTTTAATGTTTTTTCTCAAATCATAGACTAAAGCCAAGGAAATTAACAATAAAATTAAAAGCCACGCATTAGGTTGTCCAAAGACAAGCGGTCTACTTGCCACCTGTGATACCAAGCGAATAATCCCTTCCAACCATTCAAAGATAAAATTCAGCTGAATGACTGGATAGAGAAAGGAAAGGGCAAATAAGATAGACAAGAGCGGTAAGAGGACAATGTCAAATAGAAAGGAAAAGACAAAGGTCAAGAGGATGGACCAAGGTTGAAATTCTGCAAAAT
This sequence comes from uncultured Streptococcus sp., assembly GCF_963521865.1. Classification (GTDB taxonomy): domain Bacteria; phylum Bacillota; class Bacilli; order Lactobacillales; family Streptococcaceae; genus Streptococcus. Next base: position 82,557 of record NZ_CAUQWY010000001.1, on the reverse strand, counting down.
AGAAGGATAGAATGGGCAATATTCCTAAGGAAATGACTAGACTTTCTCTAGCAATAGCCTTAACCCCCTCCCCTTCTTTACTGGTCATGGTCAAGATAAAAGCATAAGCACAGGACAAAACTCCTCCTGTAGTCAGGAAAAAGTTGGGCATGATAATAAAGAGGACAAGCACAGTCAAGGCAAAATTATCCAAGCCCTTAACACCATGTTGAGCCAGTAACTTTTGTAAGAGAGTGCGAATGACCGAAGCTGAAAATCCTGTCAGCCCTGCATAGATAAGGGAAAAGAGATAGGTCAGCCATTTCAACTTTTCTTGGGTCAAGCCCAATCGCAAGAGAAGTTTCTTAAATCCATCCATGAAAAAGCCTACCTGCATACCCGACAAGGCAAAAAGGTGGATAATTCCTAGACTAGAATAAAGCTCATTCATCTCCTCAAAGTCGGTGTCCAGATGTCCTAACAAGAGCCCTGTCATGTAATTGCATATAGGGTCTGGAAAATGCGTCTTAATCCAAACTACAGCCTTACGGCGTAAACTGGACAGGTTTTCACCTATATCCCAACTGCTAACCTTTTGAAGTGACTGGATTTTTTTGATATTGATAATCTGGTAAATTCCCTGCGTCTTCAGATAGGCTTGGTAGTCAAAACCACCAAAATTTCTTTGCCCTTCTGGTTCCGAAAGTTTTCCTTCTAGTTCCAAGTCATGAAGATCTGTTAAAGCTTGAAAGGATTCTTTCTCCTCCTCGGACTGGAGTTTATAATATACTTGAAAAATGCGTCCATCAGACTTGCCACGAAAGGATAGACTATCACCATTAACCTTAATAGTGTCAGGCAAAATCCGCACCCTCTCAACAGAATACGCCAAATTTTGACTTGCTTGACTCTGTTGCCAATTTTGAAACAGAAACCAGAAGCCAAAGATTCCACAAATTACTAGAACCTTGCCTGCTGATTTCCAAGGAAATTGAATAAAGAGACAAACTAGCAGAAACACAAAGCCTAACAAAGCAAGATAGGATGCTGAAAAAATAGCATAGTAAAGCCAGAGCAATAGAAAACTCAGATAGATTAAGGGAATTGGGAAATTCTTAGTCCACTGTAACATAGTCTTTTAACTTTTCTATAGTTTTGGCACCAATGCCAGAGACCTTCTTGAGTTCATCGACCGACTTGAATTTCCCATTTGTTTCACGATGGTCGATAATGTCTTGAGCTCGTTTGCCACCCAGTCCCTTAACCTGTTTAAGCTCTTCCATACTGGCCTTGTTGAGATTGACCTTCTTATCCTTACTTGTTGAAGAAGGCGCTCCAGAACCAGTCTTTTCACTAGCTGATTCTTCTCCCTTAGCTGGAACGTAAACCAGAGCCTCGTCACTAACTTTCTGAGCTAGATTGAGCGACTTGCTGTCTGCTTGCTCTGTCAAGCCGCCTGCTTTCTGAACGGCATCATTGACCCGACTACCTACAGGCAAGTCATAAATACCTGGCGATTTAACAGCACCCTTCACATCTACTGTGATCAAATCTTGTTCAAGGGGTTCTTCCTTCTCTTCCTTCTTCAGATCCTTTTCGGATAATGAATCCTTGGAAACAGCTGCGACTTCTGCCTGCAAATTCGTTTCTTTAACAGGTATTTGTGGAGCTGGTTTTAGCAGGAAAAATCCTCCGACAAGTAATCCCAGACCAGTACAGATGACAATGATTTTATACTCTTTGATTTTCTCGATAATTGCTTCCATATTTTCTCCTCTCTTAGATTATTCGTAAGAGGAAGAAAAAACAGTTGAAAATTTCTTCTCAACTGCTTATTTATTTGCAAAATAGTCTTCCTTGGTCAAGACATAATGAACTCTTGTAACAATTCGGCCTTCTTCATGCTGGTCCATACAAGCATAAGCTTCTTCGTGGGAAAAACGCATTCCTGATTTCTCCATGACCTTTCCAGATGCAGGATTGGCCTTGTCGTATAAAGCAACCAACTTATTCATCCCTATCTTCTCAAAAGCCAGCTCAATTACGGCACGATTGGCTTCTGTCGTCAATCCTTGATTCCAATACTTTTTATTGATAATGTAGCCAATAGCTGCCTTCTTAAGAGCAGGATCAATCTTGTGCAAGTCAATGGTTCCAATAAACTGACCATTGCTTTTTAGTTCTATTCCCCAGCGTCCCAAGGGATTGGTCAAGTAGAACTGAGCAATGTTATTCTTGGTTTCTTCTAAATTTTGATTGGTTGGAAAAGTGTAACGTGTATTATCCTTATCCGAGGCATACTCAAACATAGCTTCCGCATCATCCAAGGTTACAGGTCTTAGCAATAAACGCTCTGTCTCCACTATTGGATACTGAGCTAGTTTTAAAAAGATTGATTCCATAGGATTCCACCACTTGAAAAGTTTCTAACTAATATAAGGATATTGAATGAAACATTGCATTGAGATAACTTAAAATACAAAAGAACTATCCTTCAGATAGAGGTTGAGGATCTAATTCTTCACTCTCTGCTTTTTTAACTGGTACTGGTTCATAGGCTCGGATAATCTGAGCGACAACAGGATGGCGAACCACATCCTTAGCTGAAAAATGAACAAAGTCAATCTGGTGAATGTTCTTGAGCTTTTCTTGGGCGTCAATCAAACCTGACTTGACATTACGTGGCAGGTCAATCTGACTGATATCTCCATTGACAATCATCTTAGAATTAAAACCTAAACGAGTCAAAAACATCTTCATCTGCATGATGGTCGTATTTTGAGCCTCATCGAGAATGACAAAGGCATCATCCAAGGTTCGTCCACGCATGTAGGCAAGAGGTGCAATCTCGATAATTTCACGCTCCATGAGACGAGTCGTCTGGTCTTTCCCCAGAATCTGATACAAGGCATCGTAAACAGGTCGAAGGTAAGGATCTACCTTCTCTTTAAGATCACCCGGAAGAAAACCTAGACTCTCGCCAGCTTCCACTGCAGGGCGTGTTAGGATAATCCGCTTAACCTGACCACGTTTAAGAGCTGTCACAGCCAAGGTCACTGCAAGGAAGGTCTTCCCTGTCCCTGCAGGTCCGATTCCAAAGGTCACATCATGCTGTTTGACACTATCCACATAAAGCTTTTGACCTAAGGTTTTGATGCGGATAGGCTTCCCAGTATTGTCTTTGATGATTTCTTCTTCGTAAAGGGCGACAAACTTGTCAATTTCATCGTTTTTGACCATGCTAATCGCAGTCACCACATCTGGCGTACCAATGGTCATCCCACGATTCACCAAGACCATGAGAGCTTGAATAACCTGACGAGCTTCCTCACAGGCAGTCTCTTCTCCCAAAACCTGCACAATCTCCGTACGAGCATGAATCACAACATCAAGCTCTTCTTCCATCAAACGAAGATGGCGTTCATTGGAACCAAAAAGATGAAACAGGTCATCTGGATGACTCAGTTGAATGTCAATTGAATGTTCCTTCAAATAAAGAACCTCTCTAATCCTTTTATTTCTTTTTATTATAGCAAAGGGGTGGAGAAATTACTAGCCCAAACCCAATGAATCATGCTAGTGTTCTAAGTATTCTTGCCAGATAGCGTCAAAGTCTCCTAGGTTGAAAGAGAAACTGGCATGTTCTTCCAAAAAGCGACTCACCTCATCAAAATCATCTGTGTGTTTTGGGAAAGATGACTCTTCAAAAGCTAGGTCTGCCAAGATAGCTTTGGGACTGTTACTTTTAGGATTGCGCTCGGTCATGAGCCAAGTGTAAAATGATTTTCTCATAAGTCACCCTAGATCAACTCTGTCCCAAACTGGTCTTGCTTGATTTTACCAGCCTTCATCAAGCCACCAAGTGCTTTCTTGAACTGACCTTTAGAAATGCCAAAGGTTGCCTTGATATCGTCTGGAGATGACTTATCATTTAAGGTCATGAAACCTCCATTGCTTTTCAAATAGGTCAAAATCATCTGAGCATCATTTTCCAACATCTCAAAAGAACGTGGTTTGAGGGAGAGGTTCAAGGTGCGGTCCACTTCACGGAAACCAATGACACGCGCATCTAGAACTTGCCCCAAACGTGGCTCTGCGTAACGCTCGCTAGGATGGATAAAGCCAAGCATGTTATTTTCTGGCAGATAGACAAAGGTCCCTGATAGCTTGAGGCGGTAAACAATGGCTGGCCAGTTTTGGTTCTGCATGTTGTTGTAGGCAGGTCGAGCCAGACGTTGGAAGTCTTCTTGATAAGCCAAGAGGCCCCAGATACGGTCTTTCTTGTCCACTTCAAGACGGATGTAGAGTTGGTCGCCCTTCTTAGGCCAGAGTTCCTTGAGTTCAGGGAGAATATCGAGTGACACAACGATTTCCTTGTCAGGAAGGCCTGTATCCACAAAGACTCCCAAGTCCTTGCGTACTTCTGTGACACGACCCCAACCAAATTGATCCTGAGTAGCAGTCACTTCTAGAGTTGTCAAGCGGAGTTTTTGCTTCATATCCGCGTAGGCAAAACCTTTAACCGTATCGCCTACCGTATGTTGACCTTCTTCCTTGGCAAGAGCATAGGTCTGGCCATCCTTTTGCACAAAGTAAAATCGGTCATTTTCATCGATGACTAGTCCAACGATAAAACTTGCAAGATTTGTATTCATATTTCCTTCTTTCGAATAAAACTCAGCCAGCAATGCCAACTGAGTTTTTCTGTTTATTTTTAGACTTCCAAAAGTTCTTTTTCTTTGTTGGCAGTCATGTCGTCGATGTGTTTAACAGCATCGTCTGTTACTTTTTGAATGTCTTTTTCAAGAGTCTTCAATTCGTCTTCAGTGATTTCTTTTGCTTTTTCTTGTTTCTTAGCTTCGTCCATAGCATCGCGACGGATATTGCGGACAGCCACTTTAGCATTCTCACCGACCTTCTTCACTTCTTTAGCAAGGTCACGACGAGTTTCTTCTGTGAGAGCTGGGATAACCAAGCGAATCACAGAACCATCGTTAGCTGGTGTGATACCAAGATCAGAAGCGTTCAAGGCACGTTCGATGTCTTTCAATGAAGACTTGTCAAATGGTGTTACCAACAAAACACGCGCTTCTGGAATCGTAATGGAAGCAATTTGGTTAAGAGGAGTTTCTACTCCATAGTATTCTACATGTACACGATCCAGCAAACTTGCATTGGCACGGCCTGCACGGATACCACCAAATTCACGAGCAAGTGATTGGTGAGACTGGGTCATTCTCTCTTTAGCTTTTTCAATAATTGCGTTAGCCATAATCTTTCTTATTCCTTTTCTTAAATATTATTTGAAACAGTTGTTCCGATATTTTCACCAAATACGACACGTTTGATGTTGCCTGGTTGGTTCATGTTGAAGACAACCAAGTCAATGTCATTATCCATTGAGAGGGTTGAAGCTGTTGAGTCCATGATACGAAGACCTTTATTGATAACGTCTCTATGGGTCAATTCTTCAAACTTAACGGCTGTCTTGTCTTTCTTAGGATCGGCATTGTACACACCGTCGACACCATTTTTAGCCATAAGGATGGCATCCGCTTCGATTTCAGCTGCACGAAGGGCCGCTGTTGTATCTGTTGAGAAGTAAGGTGAACCAATTCCGGCACCAAAGATAACGATACGGCCTTTTTCAAGGTGACGAAGGGCACGTCCACGGACATAAGGCTCTGCCACTTGTTGCATAGCAATAGCTGTTTGCACACGTGTATCAACCCCAACTTGTTGCAATGAATCTGCCATCACAAGAGCATTCATAACAGTCCCAAGCATTCCTGTGTAATCTGCCTGAACGCGGTCCATTCCTGCTTCTGCTGCAGGTTCTCCACGCCAGAGATTTCCTCCACCAATAACAAGGGCAATTTCGATACCTAAGCTATGAACTTCTTCAATCTCTTTTGCGATTGTTTGAACTGTTTGGATATCAATCCCTACGCCACGTTCACCGGCAAGGGCTTCACCTGATAACTTAATTAAAATACGTTTATACTTGGGATTCGCCATTTTCACTCTCCTTTTTTTATCCTACCTATTTTATCACAATTTCTAAGATTTTTATAGTATCATGAGCAATTCTTTCAAAAAAATTAGACCGTTAAAAATTCCTCTAAGTCGCTAAGAGCACGCTCTGCAATTTTTTCATAACGAGCCTTCTTATCACGGATACGCTCGCCTTCCAACTCCTTGATAATACCGAAATTGACATTCATTGGTTGGAAATGTTTGCTGTCCGCATGGGTGATGTAATGAGCCAGACTTCCAATCGCTGTTGTCTCTGGGAAAATAGCCTCGCTTTCTCCCTTGAAAAGACGAGCTGCGTTAATACCCGCAACTAAGCCTGACGCTGCTGATTCAACATAGCCTTCCACACCAGTCATCTGACCAGCAAAGAAGAGATTTGGTTGTTTCTTAGAACGATAGGTCTGTTCAAGAAGATTTGGTGAATCCATGTAAGAATTACGATGCATCACTCCATAACGGACAAACTCCGCATTTTCAAGACCTGGAATCATTTGGAAGACACGCTTTTGTTCTCCCCATTTGAGGTGGGTCTGGAAACCAACAATATTGTATAGACTACCAGCTGCATTATCCTGACGAAGTTGCACAACCGCATAAGGAGTCTTGAATTCTCCATCACGAGGTCCTGTGTAGTCGTCCGGATACTCAAGCCCCACTGGTTTCATAGGGCCATAAAGCATGGTTTTAATACCTCGTTTGGCCATGACTTCAATTGGCATACAACCTTCAAAGTACTTTTCTTTTTCAAAAGAATTGAGCGGTGCTTCTTCCGCATTAACCAAGGCTTCATGGAAATCCATAAATTCTTGCTTGGTCATAGGGGCATTGAGGTAGGCAGCTTCTCCCTTGTCATACCGAGACTTGAGATAGACCTTGCTCATATCGATGGTGTTGACATCAATAATCGGCGCTGCTGCATCGTAGAAATAGAAACCATCGCCGTCATTAAGAGCATGAATCTTTTCAGCCAAGGAATCGCTGGTCAAAGGACCAGTAGCGACAACTGTGATTACATCAGTCGGTAATTCTGTAATTTCATCACGAACCACTTCAATCAAGGGGTGGTTAGCCACTTTTTCGGTCACCATTTGTGAGAAACCATCGCGGTCCACCGCAAGCGCACCTCCTGCAGGAACACGTGTAGCCTCAGCAGATTCCAAGATAACAGAACCCAAGCGACGCATTTCTTCCTTGAGAAGACCAACTGCATTTGTCAAAGCATCCCCACGAAGGGAATTAGAACAAACTAACTCAGCAAAATTGTCTGTTTTGTGCTGGGGTGTTGACTTGACACCACGCATTTCATAAAGTTTAACTGGAATACCACGTTCTGCAATTTGGTAGGCTGCTTCAGAACCTGCCAAACCAGCACCGATAACATTGATATAAGATTGAGACACGACACTAATACCTCTTTGGGAGTGTGAAGACAAGGTTCACATTGAAAAAGCCAATCGGATTTACTTCGCTTTCGAGTTTCTTGGCTCAGGCTGAAAAAGTCCCCCAGACTTTTTCACTCCCACAAATCTTTCTATTTTTTTCTTCTACTAGTATAACAAAAAAAGGGAAGAAGGCAAACTTCCCTGTTTAGTCATTTTCTTGATTTTCGTCCCAATCGTGGTAGGCTGCGTAGAGTTGACTTTTATTCCACTGGTAGTATTTCGCAACTTCCTTAATGGCTTGATTTTTCTTCATACCTTGCTGGATGCGGGCTTGGATTTCTAAGAACAAGACTTCCTCGTCTTTTTCTTCTACATCTTGACTGGCACCTTCAACGATGAGAAGGCATTCGCCCTTGAGTGGCGTTTCAGCAATGCTTTCTATTAACTCAGAAATGATACCGCGTTGGTATTCTTCATAGATTTTAGTCAATTCCCTAACCAAGACGACCGAGCGGTCACCGTAGACTTCTAGCATATTTTCTAACGTATCTGACACACGATGGGGAGATTCATAGAAAATCTGAGTTTCAGGATAATCTTTTTTTGAGTCGAAAAATTGCTTTTGCTGGCCTGATTTTCTCGGTAAAAAGCCGTAAAAGATATGTGGCTGTGGCGCTAAACCACTGGCAATCAAAGCAGAAATTCCTGCAGAGGCACCCGGAACAGTCACAACCGCAATTTCTTCCTCAATTGCTGCCTTAACCAAATCATGACCAGGGTCTGAGATACTAGGCAAACCCGCATCAGAGACCTGAGCAATACTTCGTCCCGCCTTCAAGAAACCAATCAAATCAGGAATTTTTTCCTTGGCATTGTGCTCATGAAAACTAATCTGCTTGGTGGAAATATCAAAATGCTTGAGCAAAAGCCCTGTATTGCGCGTGTCCTCAGCAGCAATCCAGTCAGCTTCTTTCAAGGTCTGGATAGCTCGAAAGGTCATATCATCTAGATTGCCAATCGGCGTTGCCACTAGGTACAGCTTGCCGTAGGGAGACTGCCCCTTAAAACTTTTTTGAATCTGCATGCCTACTCCCTGTATAACAACTCGTCACAGAACATACATTCCTCGTCCTGCTCTCGACGTTGTCCATAAAAATCATTACATACGTGAAATCCATCACGGTAAATGCGACGGACACTTTCACGAACATGCTTGGCCTTGACAGGAGCATCTGCTTCCACCTCACCCAAGCGTTCTCGCAACTTACTATTTTCCAAGCGAAGAGCTGTATTTTCTTCTACCAAGCTCTTGAGATTTTTCTTGATGGCTTCCACATCGGCCAAGGTTACCAATAACTGTTGGGAAAAATCATCCAGCGCGTCAAATAATTCTTTTTTGTCCATAAAACAGCCCTTTCCTTTCTTTATCATTCATTTTTGAGTTTATATTTCTTTCAAAGCCAGATATTCCATGGCATTTTGAAAGCTGACATTAGCTTGCCACATTTTTCTAGCTTCTAGCAAATCTTGTAGAATCACTCTTACTCTTGCTTGTAGGATATCTTGTCCACAGAGAACTTCAAGAATCCGTAAAACCTGATCTTGTTTTTCCTTGTCATCAGCCAAGTTCGCTAATTTAGCAACTTGCAAATAACTTTCTTTTTTCTTAGCCACTAACCAAGTCAGCAGGCGTTCACTTTCATCAACCAAGGTCCAAAAAACTGCCTGATTGGCTAACTTTTCTGCTTCAGCTCGCGATTGACTAAACTGAGCTAAAAGAGTTGCTTTTTTCTTGACCAGACCTACTTGTTCTAATTGATGGATGAGCTTTTCTTCTTGCTTTTTAAAGTGGAAAATCTGGGTCCGACTTCGAATTGTTGGTAAGATCTTTTCTTCATCGCTGGTCAAGAAGAAAATATAAACCTCACTCTGGGGTTCTTCGATGACCTTGAGCAGAGAATTGGCTGCGTTAGGATGCATTTTATCAGCTTGCTCGATAATAAAGACCTGTTGCTGGCTTTCAATCCCTGCTTGGGAAAACTGCCCCACCAATTCTCGAATCCGTTCTGTCTTGATGACCTGATTGACCGGCTTAATCAAAGTGACATCGGGAAATTCTCCCTGTTCAATCAGCTTACAATTTCGGCATTTCTCACATGGTAACACACCTACTTTATCTGTACAAAAGAGGCTCTTAGCCAAAAACTGCGCCATTTCCAAGCTTCCAAAGAAACCTGAAAAGAGATAGGCATGATTGAGCTGGTCTTGTTCTAGGATACGGACAAAGCGGTCAAACTGGGCTGGTTGCCAAGCCTTTAGTTGATCTTGTTTCATTTGACCAAGCCCATTCTGTCAAACAAGACAGCCTTGGTAGTTTCCACAACTTGCTCCAAAGGAAGACTGGCATCAATCTTGACTATGCGATTCCCTTCTTTATCCAAAAGAGAAAGGTAACCTTGACGGACTTTCTTGTGCAAGTCCAAACCTTCCAAGTCCAGACGATTGACCTCGCGGTCACTATTAGCAGCAATGCGAGCTAGTCCTTCTTCCACCTCGATGTCAAAATAGAGTGTCAAATCGGGTTTAAGGCCATCTGTCGCAAACTGATTGAGCCAATCAATGGCGTCAATATCCAAGCCACGACCAAATCCCTGATAGGCAAGAGAACTATCGATGAAGCGGTCCATAATGACCAACTTACCAGCGTCAAGTGCTGGAAGAACTTTTTCCACCAAGTGCTGTCTGCGACTGGCGATATAAAGAAGCAACTCTGTCTTCGCATCCATCTGAGTATGACTTGGATCCAAAATTACTTCCCGAATCTTCTCCCCAATCAAGACTCCGCCTGGTTCACGGGTCGTCAGCACTTCTACTCCTTTTTCCTCTAAAATTGGTAGCAGAGCCTCTAAAACACTGGTCTTTCCTGCTCCCTCTGGTCCCTCAAGAGAGACTAAAAATCCTTTTGACATGTCTAACTCATTTCTTTTTTTACTACTTCTATTCTATCAAAAAAATAGGGGTTTGTGACAATCTTTTTGTCTTCTCATTTCATACTCAATGAAAATCAAAGAGCAAACTAGGAAGCTAGCCGCAGGTTGCTCAAAACACTGTTTTGAGGTTGCAGATGGAAGCTGGCGCAGTTTGAAGAGATTTTCGAAGAGTATCAACCACCATAAAAGAGGCAGACAAAGCCACCTCTTATTTACCTAGTTTTTTAGTTCGTTTGTAGGCTTTTTTGACTGCCTCCATAACGGTTCCTCTAAAGGCATGTGCTTCTAAACTAGCTACACCAGCAATAGTAGACCCCCCTGGACTACAAACCTTGTCTTTCAATACTCCCGGATGTTCTTGAGTATCTAGGACCAATTGACCTGCTCCAATAACTGTTTGAGCTGCCATTTGTAGAGCAGTTTCTCGTGGCAATCCTGTCTGAACACCTGCATCCGCCAAAGCTTCAATGAAAAGATAGACAAAGGCTGGTCCACAACCTGCAAGACCCGTTGCAGCATCGATTAACCCTTCACTGATTTCAAACAATAAACCAGCATGTTGTAAAAGTTGACAAAAGACTTCCTTATCATCTACTTGGCAGTTAGCTGACAAGGCATAACTAATGACTCCTTGACCGATAGAAACTGGAGTGTTGGGCATCATGCGAATGAAACGGTGCTGACTTGGGATAAGACTTGCTAGTTTTTCCAGCTTTATACCCGCTGCCATGGAAATTAAGAGCAGACTCTCCCGTTTTTCAAGAATATCTTGAGATTCCGCAAATAAAGTAGATACTTGAGCTGGTTTCACTCCTAAAAAAATCACATCTGCTTCCGCAAAGATTTCCTCATTACTAGAAACTTGACCTCCGTAGCTAGCAATAAAATCATCCACTCTATCTTGACTTAGATTAGAAAGAAGAAACTTATCTGTCGTATTAGCTTGCCAAACAACCTTTGCCAAACTAGCACCCATATTCCCCAAACCGATAAATCCAATCTTCATTTTTTACTCCCTTATCTGTCCATCACCAGCAACTACATACTTGTAACTGGTTAATTCTTTTAAGCCCATTGGACCACGCGCATGCAATTTCTGAGTAGAAATCCCCATTTCACAACCAAGACCAAATTGACCTCCATCTGTAAAACGAGTTGAAGCATTGACATAGACTGCTGCAGAGTCCACTTGATCTGTAAAGTAAGCTGCAGCCTCAGCATTTTCCGTCACAATGGCATCCGAATGATGAGTACTGTGTGCTTCAATATGCGCAACCGCTTCTTCTAAACTACTCACAACTTTAACAGCTAGGACATAGTCTAAAAACTCAGTGTCAAAGTCTTGAGCTTCAGCTGCTTGACCTGAAACAAACTGACTTGCTTTGCTATCAAGGCGGAATTGAATTGGTTCCAGTCCAGTTTCTTTTCGATCTGCAACTAGCACCTGCTCCAAGCGAGGAAGGAAGCTTGTTACCTTATCTTCATGAACCAGCAGAACCTCCATGGCATTGCAGACAGAAGGACGACTAGTTTTAGCATTGTTGATGATAGACAGTGCCTTGTCTTCGTCTGCATCCTTATCGACATAAACATGGACAATCCCTGTCCCCGTCTCAATAACAGGTACAATAGCATTTTCAACCACCGCATTGATCAAACCAGCTCCCCCACGAGGAATGAGAAGATCTAGATAGCCCTTGGCCTTCATCATGGCATAGCTGCTTTCTCGGCTAGTATCTTCCACCAGTTGAATCACATCTGGGTGAATGGTCGTTGTCTCCAAGCCCTTTTTCAAGGCTTTAACAATAGCATGGGCTGTTTGATAGGCATCCTTCCCACTACGAAGAACAACCGCATTTCCACTCTTGAGAGCCAAAGCAGCCGCATCAGATGTCACATTTGGACGGCTTTCATAGATAATACCGATGACTCCCATAGCCACACGTTTCTTTGTGATAACCAAACCATTTTCAAGCTGATTTGTTTCTAAAACTTCACCGATTGGATCTGGTAAAGCAACCACTTCACGAATCCCAGTTGCCATTGCTTCTATACGCCCTGCATCCAAATAAAGACGATCCAGCATCACATCTGAAATTTTACCCTTAGCAGCTTCCATATCGAGGGCATTGGCCGCTAAAATTTCCTCAGTAGCTGCTAATAAGTGATCAGCCATGGCTAGCAAGGCTTGGTTTTTTACCTCTTCACTAGCTGTGTTGATCGATTTTTTAACAGCCTGTACCTGTTCAAATTGTTCTTGTGTACTTACCATAGTTCACCTCTAAAATTCTGTAAAGAGTAGTTGGATTTCAGGAGTAATGGAAATCCAGTCATCACGGTGAATCAAGACACCCTTGGCTTTTTGAGAACGCAACATATCCTCCAAAGCAGATGCTCCAAATTGCACGCGTCCTTTTCCAAGTGATTTTCCACTTTCCTTGTCAAATACTGTCACAATATCACCGTAAGAAAAGGCTCCTTCTGCGTCAACAATACCAGATAAAAGTAGACTCTTGCCATGTTGAGAGAGAGCTTCTGCAGCCCCTTTATCAACCCAAATAGAACCTTGACTCTGAGCATAAAAGGCCAGCCATTGTTTCTGGGTACGAAGTCCCTTTTCTTGAGCAACAAAGTAGGAACCATCCTTGGTCTTCTCCGCTGCCTCAATCATGGCATCTGACTTCAATGATGAACAGATGTAAACAGGAACTCCTGATTCTGTCGCGATTGTAGCTGCTTTGATCTTAGTCAACATACCACCTGTCCCATTAGACGAACCTGCTCCACCGGCCATATCAATAATCTCACGATTGATGGTCTCGATTTTCTCCAAGCGTTTGGCTCTTGGATCTGAATGAGGATTTCCTGTATAGAGACCGTCGACGTCTGTCAAGAGAACCAAAAGGTCTGCTTGGACCATGGCCGCTACCTGGGCACTTAGAGTATCATTGTCCCCGACCTTGAGCTCATCAATAACGACACTGTCATTCTCATTAATGATAGGAATCGCCCCACGGCTAAGTAGAACTGACAAAGCCTGATGGGCATTTTTATAACGACGCTTATCCACAAAGTCGTCCTGTGTTAGCAATATTTGTGCAGAAACGATTTGGCGCAAGAGAAGATTGGTCGTGTATTCTTCCAACAAAAGGCCTTGCCCTACCGCTGCTGAAGCCTGTTTATCAGAAATCTTAGTCGGACGCTTTTTAAATCCTAAGGCTCCGAAACCTGCCGCAATGGCACCTGACGACACCAAAATCAATTCATGACCAGCCTCGTGCAGCATAGCCAACTGCTGGGTAATAGCCTTTACCTTACTACGTGATAAACTTCCATCCTCATTTGTCAGAGAGGAAGTCCCCACCTTAAAGACAATCCGTTTGTATTTCATAGTCTCACTCCGATTCTTCATATTTATCCATTATAACATGAATGGCAGGAAATAGAAAAGAGTTGATAGGAAAAAGAAGGCCCTAAAACCTTCTTTTTTACTATTGTCCTGATTCCGATTTGTTTGCAATCGTTTCAGAGCTTTGTGAAGTTGATGATGTCAAATCTTGACTAGTTGAAGAACTTGTAACACTTTCATGTTGACTCGTTTCTTTATTTTCAAGATCTTTTTTCACTACTTCATTGGATTCTTTTATTTCTGAATGACTTGTAGTTCTAGTTGTAGAAGATTTCTCGACCGGAATATCCACTAACCAGGCTCCACTTGAATCAACAGTATAGCCTTCTGGTGTCTTACCATTCACAAGCAATTGACCATTTTCTTTCAAGAAGTACCATTTATCCTTGTCTTTAATCCAACCCACAGCTTGTGAACCGTCTGTCTTGTAGAAATACCAATCATTTGCCTTTTTAAGCCAGCCTTGCTTCATAGCTCCTGATTCTTCTAGATAGTAATGATGACCAGAAACTTCTATCTCACCTGTCTTCATGATACCAGTAGAATCCATATAGTACCAGGTTTCTTTATCTTTTACCCAGCCCGTTTTCATTTCCCCTGATTGAGCAAAGTAATACCATTGCCCCTTATATTGAAGCCAACCTGTCTTCATAGAGCCATCAACATCCAAATAATACCACTGCTCTTTATCTTGAATCCAACCAATTTCCATCTGGTTTTCTTTGTTGAAATAATACCAGATTCCAGCGATTTTCTTCCAATTTTTAGCAGCAACACCAGAGTCTGTCAAATAGAACCAACGATTGTTCCATTTTTTCCATTGATTCTGTAACAAGATACCCGTTTGATTGAAGTAATACCAGTCACCCTTGATTTCATTCCAACCGACAGCATACTCTCCTGTAGAATCAGGTGCTTGATACCACCAGTTTCCATATGCACTCTTATGCCAACCAGCTTGAAAACTTGGAATCGGCTTGTAGGAAGTTGAAATGTTTACTAAACCGTCTTGTCGAATATCAAAAACTGTCGCATCATAGTCTTTGCTGGCTGCGTTTATATGTTGAATTCCCATTGATTCAAGCCAGCTAATATATTCCCTATTTATTTCTTCACCGCTATCATACGAACCAATTGGTGAGGAAGAAGTTTGAACAATTATCTCAGGAGACAAATTTCTTATAAAATTTTTTGTATTAGAATTTTTTGTATCTAAATGATGATTAAACTTCATCAAATCAACTTTTCCAATAAGAGAACCGTACTTGTCTTCTGCTCCATGAACATTATCTAAATCGCCCCCAAGGTAAATTTTCTTGCCATTGACTTTCACCACGCTAATCAAGGAATTGGAATTGTCATCCCAAATTTTCTTTAACTCACCTGAGGAATCAGTTTCATTTTCATAGTTATAGAGTTGAATATCCATGTCTCCAAACTGAAAATGAGCATCTCCTTGTGTGATGTTTTGAATCACTGAAACACCTTTTTCTGCGGCAGTCTGTAAAACCTTATCATAGCCATACAGATTATCCCAAAGACGTTTAGGCTTAGTAATACGATTATCACTATATTTCTTAAGATAGACTCGGTCAACTGGATAGGTAGACAGTAATTCATCAGCATTTCCAATATGATCACTGTGAGTATGGGTCACCAAAATAAAATCAAGTTTTTGGACACCCAATTCCTTCAAACGACGAAAGACACGGTCTGTTAGAACATGCTTATAAGTTGTATTGATACCCTGTCTCCATGGATAACGAGAATCACTTCCATCTGGGAAATCATAATCTTCTCCTGTATCCACCATGGCAAAATGTCCATTGCTTTCAAGAATAATCGCATCACTGCCACCTTCATGAACATTTATAAAGTGAATTTTATTTCCTGAACTTTCTTGAGCTTGAACATTTCCATACCATGACAAGCCTAAAAAAGCGCCTGCAAGTGCTAAACTAGTCAATTTCTTTTTCATTCTTACTTCCTCAGTCTCTCTAATGTTTCCTTAAATATCTCTGGGATATCTGCTGTAAATTCCAAAATCTCACCTGTTCTCGGATGAGTAAAACCTAAAGTCTTGGCATGAAGAAATTGCCCATGTCCTTTCAGAGTCTTACGTGGACCATAGACTTCATCCCCAGCGACTGGATGGCCGATATAAGCCATGTGAACACGGATTTGATGGGTGCGGCCTGTCTCCAGCCGCAACTCTACTAAGCTATAATCGCCAAAGCGTTCCAAGACGTGGAAACGAGTCACTGCAGGCTTACCTTTAGCAGTCACGGCCTGTTTCTTACGGTCTTTTTCACTTCGACCAATCGGCGCTTCAATGACACCGCGATCATTAGGCAGATTTCCATGAACAATCGCCCAATATTTGCGGAGAGACTTTTTATCCTTGAGTTCTTGGGCAAGTGCTAGATGCGCCTCATCGTTTTTAGCAATCATGAGAAGACCTGACGTATCCTTATCAATACGGTGAACAATTCCCGGACGCAAAATCCCATTGATACCAGACAAGTCCTTAATATGATACATAAGGGCATTTACTAGGGTTCCACTAGTATGACCAGCACTCGGATGCACAACCATCCCCTGAGGTTTGTTAACGACAGCCACATCCTCATCTTGGTAGACTATTTCTAGCGGAATATCCTCAGCCACATACTCTAATACCTCTGGTTCTGGCACATGGTAAGTGACAACATCACCCTCTTGGACCGTGTACTTAGCTTTCTTGACTTGACCATTGACCAAGACCTGGCCTAATTTGATTTGTTCATTCGCGAGACTGCGTGATAATTCTGTCAAATCTGACAAAGCCTTATCTAAACGCAGGCCACCAGTTTCAATTTTAATTTCCATTTATTTCCTCTTTTAGCATTGCAATCAATAAAATAATCACTCCAACCGTCAGATAGCTATCTGCCACATTGAAAATTGCAAAGTTGATAAAGTCAAGGTGGATCATATCCACAACAAAACCCTGACTGATCCTGTCAATAAAGTTTCCAAGACCACCTGCGATAATCAAGGTCAAACCCAAGACCATCCAGAATGAGTCCTCCATGTGTTTATGTAGATACCAAATGGCACCTACCATAACGACCAGTGTAATAATAGCAAATAACCACTGCTGGTCTTGTAACATCGAAAAGGCTGCCCCTCGATTTTGCAGGTAGGTCAAGCTAACGAAATTAGGAATCCAGGAGCGCACTTCACCCAGTGGAATTTGCTGGACGATATAGGATTTTACCAACTGATCCAGCGCAATCAAAAGCAGTACAATGACTGCCACTATTCCTCTTTTTTTCATGATTTCCTCTTTTGATCAAAATATTCTTGCATGACTTCTACGAAGAGAGTCCCAGCTTGACTCAGCTCCACTTCTTCACGTTTAACATAGACCATGCGATTATCTAGGTTATCTTTGAGACGAATAACTGTGATGCCATTAACACTGTCACTATCTAAAAATCCAGAACCTGTTGCATAAGCGTCCGTCCGCTCCAAAATACCATTCAAGGTAGCACGGTCTGTCACATTAAACATCTGTGAGCTAGCGCTGGTATCGACAAAATTTTCTGAATAATAAAGGTACTCATCCTTTTCCTGGGTAAAACGAACTGTAGGTAGATCCGCT
Organism: uncultured Streptococcus sp.; assembly: GCF_963521865.1. Taxonomy (GTDB): domain Bacteria; phylum Bacillota; class Bacilli; order Lactobacillales; family Streptococcaceae; genus Streptococcus. The sequence continues at coordinate 65,115 of NZ_CAUQWY010000001.1, read as the reverse complement.
AAATCCTCCATGACCAATTCCTCTTTCTGAGCCAAAGGATGCCCCTCGCGGAGATAAATGTGGGTATGGAAGGGAATCAATTCAATGACCTCCAGACCTAGCTTTTCAACCCGCTGCATAATCCCCTTTTTATTTTGATTGTTGAGGTAGATAATCCCAATCTCACTATGCCCTTGAGCAACTTCGTCTAAGATTTGAACAGTAGTTGATTCAAAAATACGAAAGTTCTTATAGTCAGGATAGCGCTCTGAAAAAGCCGTAATGGTTGGTGGCAAGAAGTCATAGTGCTGACTAGCAATGGAAAATTCATCTTTTTCTTCTTCAGGATTGGCATACTGATTTTGAAAAATATCAAATCCTTTGACCAATTCTTGCGCTTTTTCATAGAATTCCATACCACGACGGGTCAAGAAAGTCCCTGAGCTGGTCCGACGGAAAATCTTAAAGCCCAACTCTTTTTCCAAATCACGCACAGAAATAGACAGACTTGGCTGGCTGACATACATCTTTTCAGCAGCTTCACGGAAAGTACCACTATTCGCGATGGCAACAACATAGCGTAATTGTTGAATATTCATCTTCTACCCCCAACTTCTTTATCTTTTCATTATACCATATTTTAGAAGTTTTCCAAAAAGGAAAAAAGTCAGGAAACTTTCAAATCTAAATGAATTCTCTAACATCCCAATACAAGAGTTAGAATGATATCTTGTTCAGTACTCATTTTGGTTCAAACAAATAAAAACAGCAAATCTTGTTGATTTACCGTTTAAAACATGATACAAATTCAATCTCATATAAATTTATGAAAAAAGCCCTCTAAACTTTACTTCTATCTCTATGAATCAACTAGAAAAAACTCTTCAATCCTATTAGCTATATCTGGACTTACTTCCCAAATCCCAACATAAGGTTGTTCAATATACTGTTTTTCTTTCATCGTATATAGATAGGCTACACTATCCTTTTCCTCATTCTGATGAGTGAATTTGATAATGATGTAATCTTTATCATTTGTCGGTTGATCATTGAAACTCTCAAAAGTTGTAGATTTGGACTGTTTCTGTATCTCCTCAATCAATTTTGAAATTTCTTCTCTCTTGTTTATAGTTTTAACATCTTCAGAAATTTTTTTCTTCAAGGAAATTACAGAGATCGTTTCAGGTTCAGGAAGAAGAAGTATTTTCTTACTGACACAAGCTGATAGAACAAGAAAAGAGATTGAACAGACTATTATGGTGATAAGTTTTTTCATACAAGTCCACATCCTTTCATTCTGCTTACTTTTTCTCTGAGATATAATTATAATATAAAACCTTATCCATTTTTACAATATCTTAGTCCCTTATAACATTCACTACTGTAAAAGTTGAACATTCCACTATTTTATGATTGTATCTAAAAGACAAAGTAGCCGACAAATTCGCTTCTTACATTGGTTTTTAAAATATGGGTATCAGCGTGGGTATCAAAACAAAAAGAGGCTCTCCGAAAACTCGAAAAGCCTTATTTAATGCTACTTCTAGCTTCCTCGCCTTTATATTTCAAGGCTCGGGATAAAAAGGTTCACTGAACCTTTTTATTTAGCGATTGGGTAAACAGAAACTTGTTTTTTATCGCGTCCTTTACGTTCAAAGCGTACTACGCCTTCAACTTTAGCGAACAAAGTATCGTCTCCACCACGTCCAACGTTTACACCTGGATAGATGTGTGTACCACGTTGACGGTAAAGGATTGATCCACCTGTTACAGTTTGTCCGTCAGCTGCTTTAGCTCCAAGACGTTTTGCTTGTGAATCACGTCCGTTTGATGTAGAACCTCCACCTTTTTTGTGGGCGAAAAGTTGCAAGTTGTTAAGAGTCATTTTTAACATAATGTTTTCCTCCGTGTTAGTTTTCTGTGATAACTCTGGTTTGGACGAACTCAGAAGAGTTCTCCGATAAGTTTGCCATACCTAAGAAAAATGATTCAAAGAATAACTGGGTCATTTCTCTCTGGTGTGAAGGAAGATCTTTTGGAATTTCAACCATCAGATAGCCACCTTCATCTTCGTTTAATTCTAGGATTGGTTCATAGCCTGCAAATTTCTCAATAGAATTGATAAAGTTAATGGCAAGCGTAGAAACCGATGCACACACGACATCAAAGCCGTATTCGCCACTCTCGGCGTGTCCAGTAATTTCCGCACTCCTCAGCTCGCCATCTTCGGCTCTCTCAAAGACTGCTTGTATCATGTGTTCTCCTTAAAATTAAGCGTTGATTGCGTTGATGACAACTTTTGTATATGGTTGACGGTGACCTTGTTTACGGTGGCTACCTTTTTTAGGTTTGTACTTGTAAGTAACAACTTTCTTTTGTTTTCCTTGTTTTTCAACAGTTCCAACTACAGTAGCTCCAGCAACAAGTGGAGTTCCGACAACAGTGTTTTCACCACCAACAAGAACAACTTCGTTAAAAGTAACTTCTTGACCAGCTTCAACGTTCAATTTTTCAACGTAAACTGCTTGACCAACTTCAACTTTAACTTGTTTTCCGCCAGTTTTGATAATTGCGTATGTGCTCATTATGCACCTCCTATGATTTTTATGGGTTTCCCCGAATTTTTTGTGAAGACTCGCCTAGCATCGTGGGACGAACCACTTAAAAGAAGAGCTCTATGTAGAACAAAGAATAAACTAGGAATTGAGCCGAAGGCATAACTTATGTTAGGCAAGGCGACAATGACGAAGTTTAAATTTGTTATACGACGAGCAACGATGTTCGTGCGGTTGCACAGGAACGTGCATAGTCAACTCTTCAAGTATAGCATATCTCCTATTTTCTTACAAGTAATAACACCTAAAATGAAGCTTTTTCTTTTACTTTTTTCCGCCACGAGGCAAAAAGCATACTGAGGTAAAAAATACTCATCATAATAGGAACACCAAGAATAGTCTTTTCATGATAGAAAATCGTCAAATAGGCTGAAAAGACAACGCCAAGGACAAAACTACTAAGCAGGCTAACAAATATAAATCCTTCACGCAAAAAAGGTGTGTGCTTGGTTCGGAAATAATCTCCAAAAGCCAGCATGGTCCGCTTGATATTTCCTGTCATAAAAGCGTTATTATAGGCAATACCCGACACTTCTCCAAAAGCAGTTGTCACCAGTCCCATACAGAAGGCCAAGGGTGGTACTAGATAGATATTATCCACAGTTTGCGGCACAAAACCAATAATGATTGATAAGAGTGCCAAAGGAATCAGCGACAGAATCGGTTTTTTCACAATTCTCAATTTTTCCTTATAAATAGTTAATAAAAAGACCCCCATCATAAAAGCTAGCAAGGTGAGAACCTTGTCCCTAACATCTGAAACATTATTTTGGATTAATTCTACTGAAAGAAAGACGACATTCCCAGTTTGTCCAGCTACAAGAGTATTCCCTCGCACAATAAAAGTATAGGCATCTACATATCCTGCACAAAAAGTCAAAAAAAGCGCTAGCCTCTTAGACTAACGTGATATTTTTCTTATAGGTAATAACCTCATTTTCCCTCCCATTTCATTTACTCATTTCATTATTGTACCACTTTCTTTGAAAAAGACCTAGTAGCTTATTTGAAATTTTTTCCCCTCTGTTGGATAGTCCCGTCTATCTATGTTATAATGAAAGAAGGATTTAAAATTGGAAAAGGAGCATCTATGCTTAAATTAGGTGTCATCGGAACAGGGGCTATCAGCCACCACTTCATAGAAGCAGCCCATACCAGTGGAAAATACCAGCTGGTCGCAGTCTACTCTAGAAAACTAGAAACTGCAGCAACCTTTGCTTCTCGCTATCAAGATATCCAGCTCTTTGATCAATTAGAAGACTTAGTCAAGAGCTCCTTTGATGTGGTCTATATTGCTAGCCCAAACTCCTTGCATTTTGCTCAGGCAAAAGCTGCATTGTCTGCAGGTAAACATGTCATTCTTGAAAAGCCAGCTGTCACTCAGCCACAAGAATGGCTAGATTTGAGACATACAGCTGAGAAAAATCACTGCTTTATATTCGAAGCAGCTCGGAATTACCATGAAAAAGCTTTCACTATCATCAAAAACTTTTTAGCAGACAAACAAATCTTGGGAGCAGATTTTAACTATGCTAAGTATTCTTCCAAAATGCCGGATTTGTTGGCTGGACTGACACCAAATGTCTTTTCAGACCGTTTTGCTGGTGGTGCTCTTATGGATTTGGGTATTTACCCCATTTATGCAGCTGTTCGTCTCTTTGGAAAAGCTAAGGAAGCAACCTATCAGGGTCAACAACTGGACAATAGTATTGACTTAAATGGAGACGGAATTCTCTTCTACCCTGACTTTCAAGTTCATATCAAGGCTGGGAAAAACATCACTTCCAATCTTCCTTGCGAGATTTATACGACAGATGGAACCCTGACGCTCAACAGAATTGAGCATGTTCGCTCGGCTATTTTTAGCGACCACCAAGGAAATCAAGTCCATCTTCCTATCCAACAGGCTCGTCATACAATGACTGAGGAAGTCGCTGCATTTGCACACATGATTCAACAACCAGATCTGAATCTCTACCAAACTTGGCTGGAAGAAGCAAGTTCAGTTCATGAGCTACTATATACTATGCGCCAGACTGCTGGCATTAGATTTGAGGCAGAAAAATGAAAAACAAACTACCAACTGAATGGCAAGAACTGAGTGACCAACTCGGTTTCCAAGAATTCACTCCCATTCAAACTCAACTATTTGAGCCCCTTCTTGCTGGAGAAAACCTCCTAGGAGTGAGCCCAACAGGAACTGGTAAAACTCTAGCTTACCTCCTTCCAAGTCTTCTCCGACTACAAAAGAAAAAAGCCCAGCAACTCTTGATTCTAGCACCAAATACAGAACTAGCTGGACAGATTTTTGATGTATGTAAAACATGGGCAGAAGCCATCGGTTTGACAGCCCAACTCTTCCTATCGGGTTCAAGTCAGAAACGCCAGATTGAACGCCTAAAGAAAGGACCAGAAATTCTGATTGGAACTCCTGGCCGTATCTTTGAACTAATTAAATTGAAAAAAATCAAGATGACGAATGTGGAAACCATCATCCTGGATGAATTCGACCAATTACTAGATGATTCTCAGATTCACTTTGTTGAGAAAATCACTCACTACGCACCGCGTGACCACCAACTCGTCTACATGAGTGCGACGACCAAGTTTGACCAAGAAAAGATTGCGCCTAACACACGTATCATTGATCTTTCTGACCAAAAATTGGACAACATCCAACACTTCTATATGCAGGTAGATCAACGTCACCGAGTGGATATGCTACGAAAACTGGCTCATGTAGAGGATTTCCGCGGTCTGGTCTTCTTTAACAGCCTATCAGATCTTGGAAGCGCAGAAGAAAAATTACAGTATCGTGATATCTTGGCTATTTCTCTAGCTAGTGATGTCAATGTCAAATTTAGAAAAGTCATCTTAGAAAAGTTTAAAGACAAGCAACTAACCCTGCTTCTTGCAACAGACCTTCTGGCTCGTGGAATTGATATCGATAGTCTAGAGTGTGTCGTAAACTTTGATGTCCCAAGAGACATCGAGACCTACACCCACCGTGCTGGACGTACTGGCCGTATGGGCAAGGAAGGTTACGTTATCACTCTCGTCACTCATCCAGAAGAAATCAAAAAACTTAAGAAGTTTGCTACTGTTCGAGAAATTGTCTTGAAAAACCAAGAGCTCTATATCAAATGAAGCCCCCTTTGCTCTATGCACATCAAGTGTATGGAGCTTTTTTGTGTAAGCAATTCTTCAATTTTAGTTCAATACCAGAAAAAAGAACCTTGCAAAGCAAGATTCTTTTAGTGTCTGACTTAAATAATTGTTCTTCTGGGAACTAAATCGAATTAAGCTTCGATTTCTGTAACCATACCTGAACCAACAGTACGTCCACCCTCACGGATAGAGAATGTAGTACCTTGTTCTACGGCGATTGGGTGGATCAACTCAACGTCGATTGTCACGTTATCACCAGGCATTACCATTTCAGTACCTGCTGGAAGTTCGATTGAACCTGTAACGTCAGTAGTACGGAAGTAGAATTGTGGACGGTAGTTGTTGAAGAATGGAGTGTGACGTCCACCTTCTTCTTTAGTAAGGATATAAACTTCACCTTTGAATTTAGTGTGTGGGTTGATTGAACCTGGTTTAGCGATAACTTGTCCACGTTCGATTTCATCACGTTGAACACCACGAAGAAGGACACCTACGTTATCTCCTGCAAGACCTTCGTCAAGTTGTTTACGGAACATTTCAACACCAGTAACAACTGCTTTATGAGTTTCTTCTTTGATACCAACGATTTCGATTTCGTCGTTGACTTTAACGATACCACGGTCGATACGTCCTGAAGCAACTGTACCACGTCCAGTGATTGAGAATACGTCTTCGACTGGAAGAAGCAATGGTTTGTCAGTGTCACGTTCTGGTTCTGGGATGTACTCATCAACTGTGTTCATCAATTCCATAACGATATCTTCGTATTTAGAGTCACCTTCAAGAGCTTTAAGAGCTGAACCTTGGATAACTGGAAGATCGTCACCTGGGAAGTCGTATTCTGACAAGAGGTCACGGATTTCCATTTCAACCAATTCAAGCAATTCTTCGTCGTCAACCAAGTCAACTTTGTTCATGAAGACGATAAGGTGTTTAACACCAACCTGACGTGAAAGAAGGATATGCTCACGAGTTTGTGGCATTGGTCCGTCAGTTGAAGCTACTACAAGGATAGCTCCGTCCATTTGAGCAGCACCAGTGATCATGTTTTTAACGTAGTCCGCGTGTCCTGGAGCGTCGATGTGAGCGTAGTGACGTTTTTCAGTTTCGTACTCAACGTGCGCAGTGTTGATTGTGATACCGCGTTCGCGTTCTTCTGGAGCAGCATCGATAGACGCATAGTCTTTAGGTTGGTTAACTGATGAAGGCAAGCGACGTGCCAAAACAGTTGTGATAGCTGCAGTTAGGGTAGTTTTACCGTGGTCAACGTGTCCGATAGTACCAATGTTAACGTGCGGTTTACTACGATCGTATTTTTCTTTTGCCATTTGAGTAAAAGCCTCCAATAAAATATATTTTATAGATAGACAGTAGGCAATACAGTCTAACTTTCCTTACTATTTTATCAAATTTCAGCTAAATTGCAAGTGTTTTACAAAGTTTTTGTGAATTATTCTTAATCTGCTAATCTAAACGACACTTCTACTCCTATCACTTAGCTAAACAAAAAGAAAAATCAGGAATTCCTGACTTTTACTTAGCTAATTCTCTTTCTCGTTCTTTCATTATTTTATGATTTTCATACAAACGTGATAAAAACTTAGAAATTTCTTTTAAGATCGAATAAGTTGGTACTGCGACAATCATACCAATGACGCCATAGATGTTACTTGATAATAAAAGTAATACTAAAATCGTAATTGGATGAACCTTCATCACTCCGCCAACGATTCGAGGGTAGAGAATGTTCCCATCCACTTGTTGAATAATCAGCATATAAATAACTGCAATCAGCATTCTATGAGGATCAGTAAAGACATTTGCGATAATCATTGGAATCAAACCAATACTTGGTCCCACATACGGAATGAGATTGGCTAATCCTGAAAAGATGGCGAAGACCAAAGCGTATTTTAAACCGATCACGCTATATCCGATAAAGGCCAAACAACCAATAATAATCGCATCAATGGCGACTCCACTAATATATCGAGCAATTGTCGCATTCAAATTTTTTAAGAGGTCTACAATATGCAACTTATCTCTCTTTAAAACAGTACGTTCAAGCATCGGTAAAAATTTGTGACCATCTAACAAAAAATAAACCAAAAACACAGGTGTCATGATAATAATTAAAACAGTACTAAAGAGAGCTGATAGGATACTTCCGACACTATTGGTCACACTATTTAGTATATTTTGTAAAATATCTACATAAGAAAGATTTAACTGTTGAATAGTCGCTTGGATATCCAAATTTTGAAAAGCTGGATAAGTAGATAAATCCAAAATCAAATCTTGTAAACGGCTGTAGATAGTCTGGCTAGTCGCAATCAAGCTGGTCAACTGATTGACCAAAATCGGTAAGAGATAGACTACCCCAATAACTAGCCCCCAAACCAAGGCACACAAAGTTAGTAGAATACCAATGATACGATTAATTTTGAAATACTTTTGTAAAAAACTAACAAAGGGATTGGTCAAATAATATAAAAAACTACCTAGAAGAAAGGGAATCATTATGGTGTTTGCGACACTTACAAAAGGCGTTATAATCCCACCCATCTGTCTCCATAAATAAAAGATGATGGTTAATAATAAAATCTCACTGGTCCAAAAAAATAATTTATTCTTACGAAACATGGGGTACCTCCATTCATCTATTTTACCACACTTTCAAAAAAGCTTCTTTCTTCTATCGTGAAACTGGGAATATTTTTTTCTTTATGTTAGAATAAACTTACTATGAAAAAAATCATTTTAACTCTACTAAGCTTATCTGTGATTGGGTCAGCATCTACTGTTGCTGCTCAAGATTTTAATATTGCTGCTAAACATGCAATTGCCGTTGAGGCAAATACTGGAAAAATACTTTATGAAAAAGATGCAACTCAGCCAGTCGAAATCGCTTCTATTACAAAACTGATTACGGTTTATCTTGTCTATGAAGCCTTGGAAAACGGAAGTATTACACTATCTACCCCAGTAGATATTTCTGACTATCCTTACAAATTAACAACTAATTCTGAAGCAAGTAATGTTCCTATGGAAGCTCGTAATTATACCGTCGAACAACTACTTGAAGCAACACTAGTATCTAGTGCTAACAGTGCTGCTATTGCCTTAGCAGAGAAAATTGCTGGCTCAGAAAAAGATTTCGTCGATATGATGCGGGCAAAGCTCTTGGAATGGGGAATTCAGGATGCTACTGTTGTCAATACAACTGGTCTGAACAATGAGACTCTTGGGGATAACATTTACCCAGGCTCAAAAAAAGATGATGAAAACAAGCTCAGTGCTTATGATGTTGCTATCGTTGCTCGTAACCTCATCAAAAAGTACCCACAAGTCTTGGAAATCACCAAAAAACCGTCTTCTACTTTTGCTGGAATGACAATCACTTCGACTAACTACATGTTAGAAGGCATGCCCGCTCATCGCGGTGGTTTTGACGGACTTAAGACAGGAACAACAGACAAAGCTGGTGAATCTTTTGTTGGTACTACTGTCGAAAAAGGGATGAGAGTCATCACAGTCGTCTTAAATGCAGACCATCAGGACAATAATCCTTACGCTCGCTTCACAGCTACATCGTCACTAATGGATTATATCTCTTCTACATTCACGCTTCGTAAAATCGTTCAAAAAGGCGATGCCTACCAAGATAGCAAAGCCCCTGTACAAGATGGAAAAGAAGATACGGTCACTGCCGTTGCCAAAGATGATATCTCTCTAATTGAACGTGTTGGGAGTCAATCTTCCCAATCTATTCAATTCACACCTGATTCCAAAGCAATCCCAGCACCACTTGAAGCTGGAACAGTAGTTGGCCATTTGACTTACGAAGACAAGGATTTGATTGGTCAAGGTTACATTACCACAGAACGTCCTAGTTTCGAAATGGTCGCAGAAAAGAAAGTTGAAAAGGCCTTCTTCTTAAAGGTTTGGTGGAATCAGTTTATCAGATTTATCAACGAGAAATTATAAAAAAATCGCGATTTAAACCGCGATTTTTTTGTTACAAGTTCATCTTCAAAATTCGGTTCTATAATATTTGTAGTGGGAAAATCCCCTATAGATATTGTGGAGCCTATTCTGTTGTAGAAAAAAGTCTCATAAAATCTATAATGAAAAGTTACCAAACAACTCATTAGAAAGATTCATATGGAACAATTACATTTTATCACAAAACTGCTTGCTATTAAAAAACTAATCTCCAAATTATGGATATTGCTAATAGGGATACACTCAAAGAAATCATCGCTAAACTGGATTATGAGGCCCCATCTTATCCTGATTGTGGAAGTCAAATGAAGAAATATGACTTTCAAAAACCTTCTAAAATTCCTTACCTCGAAACAACTGGTATGCCTACTAGAATCCTTCTGAAAAAGCGCCGTTTTAAGTGCTATCAGTGCTCAAAAATGATGGTGGCTGAAACTTCTATCGTCAAGAAGAATCATCAAATTCCTCGTATCATCAACCAAAAGATTGCTCAAAAGCTGATTGAAAAAACTTCTATGACCGATATTGCTCATCAGCTTGGCATTTCAACTTCAACTGTCATTCGCAAGCTCAATGACTTTCACTTTAAGCCTGATTTTTCTCGCCTTCCTGAGATTATGTCTTGGGATGAGTACTCCTTTACCAAGAGAAAGATGAGTTTCATTGCGCAAGATTTTGACAATCTCGATATCATCACTGTTCTTGAGGGAAGAACACAAGCTATTATTCGAAATCACTTTCTTAAATATGATAGAGTCGTCCGATGTCGAGTGAAAATTATTACTATGGATATGTTTAGCCCTTACTATGACTTGGCTAAACAGCTTTTTCCGTGTGCAAAAATTGTACTTGATCGCTTTCATATTGTACAACATCTAAGCCGTGCTATGAGTCGTGTGCGTGTCCAAATCATGAATCAGTTTGAACGAAAATCCCATGAATACAAGGCTATCAAACGCTACTGGAAACTCATTCAACAGGATAGTCGTAAACTCAGTGATAAGCGATTTTATCGCCCTACTTTTCGCATGCACTTGACAAATAAAGAGATTTTAGACAAGCTTTTGAGCTATTCAGAGGACTTGAAACACCACTACCATCTCTATCAACTCTTGCTTTTTCGCTTTCAGAACAAGGAGGCAGACAAATTTTTCGGACTCATTGAGGACAATCTTAAGCTAGTTCATCCTCTTTTTCAGACTGTCTTTAAAACCTTTCTCAAGGACAAAGAGAAAATCGTCAACGCCCTTCAATTCCCCTATTCAAACGCTAAACTGGAAGCAACCAATAATCTTATCAAACTTATCAAACGAAATGCCTTTGGTTTTCGGAACTTCGAAAACTTCAAAAAACGGATTTTTATTGCTCTGAATATCAAAAAAGAAAGGACTAAATCTGTCCTTTCTCGAGCTTAGCTTTTCTTCAACCCACTACAGTTGACAAAGAGCTCAAAATTCTTGACTTTGGGTAAATCTAAAATAAAATTTTACCCAACAGACCCTTCCATTTCGTAACTAATCAAACGGTTCAGCTCAACTGCGTATTCCATTGGAAGTTCTTTTGTGAAGGGTTCTACAAATCCCATAACAATCATCTCAGTTGCCTCAGATTCTGACAATCCACGGCTCATGAGATAATACAATTGTTCTTCTGAAATCTTAGATACCTTAGCTTCGTGTTCCAAAGCAACTTGCGAGTTGTGGATTTCATTAAATGGAATGGTATCTGATGCTGACAAGTCATCCATGATAATGGTGTCACACTCAATGTGAGAAACAGATTTCTTAGAGTTCTTGTTAAAGGTCACTTGACCACGGTAGTCAACCTTTCCTCCACCTTTAGCGATGGATTTAGACACAATGGACGAGCTAGTATGTGGAGCGTTGTGTATCATCTTAGCTCCAGTATCTTGGTGTTGCCCTGCATTAGCAAAGGCAATAGAAAGCATGGTACCACGCGCCCCTTCTCCATCAAGGTAAACAGATGGGTATTTCATGGTTGTTTTGGCACCCAAGTTTCCATCAATCCATTCAACAGTGGCATCCTTTTGAGCCTTAGCACGTTTGGTTACCAAGTTATAGACATTATCAGACCAGTTTTGGATGGTTGTATAACGCATATAAGCACCATCTAAGGCAAAAATTTCTACGATGGCAGCATGCAAGCTGTTACTTGAATAAGTTGGTGCTGTACATCCTTCTACATAGTGGACACTTGCTCCCTCATCAACAATAATCAAGGTACGTTCAAACTGACCAGTATTTTCGTTGTTGATACGGAAGTAAGTTTGAAGTGGAATATCCACTTTGACCCCTTTTGGTACGTAGATAAAGGTTCCACCAGACCATACTGCTGAGTTAAGGGCAGCCAACTTGTTATCTGTTGGCGGTACCAACTTAGCAAAGTACTGTTTAAACAAGTCTGGGTATTCCTTGAGGGCAGAATCTGTATCTGTAAAGATAATCCCCAATTTCTGGAACTCTTCCTTCATGTTGTGGTAAACCACTTCTGACTCATACTGGGCAGAGGCACCAGCTAAATAAGCACGCTCAGCTTCTGGAATCCCGATACGTTCAAAGGTTTCTTTGATTTTTTCAGGAACTTCGTCCCATGAACGGGCTGGTTTGTCAGATGGTTTTTGATAGTAGATCAAGTCATCAAAATCAATCTCTGACAAGTCTGCTCCCCAAGTTTGCATGGGCATTTTTTTGAAGGTTTCATAAGACTTCAAACGGAATTCTAACATCCACTCAGGTTCTCCCTTAGCAGCTGATAGTTCACGAATGACATCTTCATTCAATCCTTTTCCTGTCGATAAGACAGGCTCTACATCATCATGGAAACCAAATTTATATTCACCAAGGTCAATTGGTTTTGGTTCTACTCTTTCTTCAGCCATAATATCCTTTCTTTCATTCTTCATTTCTACTGATTCATAAGACAAAAGAAACTTGTCTTACTAATTTTCTTGATTTTCAATTGTTTTCTTTAGGGCGTTCCAAGCTAGGGTTGCACACTTTATTCGTTGCGGGAATTTTGCAACACCTGACAAGAAAGCTGCATCTCCAAGACTATCTTGTCTGTCATCTTTTTGCCCTTGAACCATTTCAGAAAAAATAGTCGCAAGTTCTAAAATTTCTTGTTTGGTTTTTCCTAAAACTGCATCTGTCATCATGCTAGCAGAGGCAGTTGAGATGGTACAACCTGAGTTTAGAAAAGCGATATCTTCCAAACGATCCTCTGCATCAAACTTGACAGAGAGATTGATAACATCTCCACAGGTCGGATTGTTGAGACTGATTTGTTCAGCGTCTTCTAACTTCCCTTGGTGATGTGGATTTTTCGAATGGTCCGCTACCACTGCCATATAAAGGCTATCTAGTTTAGAAAGTGCCATTGAAAAACTCCTTTGTCTTTTGTAAGGCATCGACTAGCTTGTCACAATCTGCCTTGGTATTATAGATATAAAAACTTGCACGAGCTGTCGCTGGGACATCCAAATACTGGAGCAAGGGTTGAGCGCAATGGTGACCTGCTCGAACAGCCACTCCTTCATAATCCAAGGCAGTCGCAAGATCGTGCGGATGAAGGTCACCTAGGTTAAAGGCAATAACACCTGACCGTTGAGCCAAGTCCTGAGAACCGTAAATAGTCAATCCTTCAATCGCCTGCAATTTGGGATAGACATACGAGATTAATTCCTGTTCATGGGCTTCAATGGCATCCATACCAATCTTTTCTAGATAATCTACTGCGGCAGCAAGTCCGATTGCACCTGCCATATTTGGTGTTCCAGCCTCAAATTTCCAAGGCAATTCCTTCCAACTAGCAGATTGCTCGTAGACGAAATCAATCATCTCACCGCCAAATTCAACTGGTGACATTTGCTCCAGATACTTTTCTTTGCCATAAAGAACACCGATACCAGTCGGACCAGCCATCTTGTGACCTGAAAAGGCAAAGAAGTCCACATCCAAGTCCTGAACATCAATCTTCATATGAGGAGTAGATTGAGCACCATCCACCACCATGATGGCACCAACTTGGTGGGCTAATTGAGTGATTTCCTTGATCGGATTGACCACACCAAGAACATTTGAGGCATGAGCTAGGGAGACAAACTTGACTCTATCAGTCAATTTAACTCGCAAATCATCCATATCCAGAGCTCCGTCCTTGAGATAGACATAAACAAGCTCCGCTCCAGTCTTACGGCAGGCTTCTTGCCATGGAATGATATTGGAATGGTGTTCCATGACGGAAATCAAGATCTGGTCTCCCTCAGTCAAGACTTCCTCAGCATAACGCGCTACCCAGTTAAGACTGGTTGTCGTTCCTCTGGTAAAGAGAACTTCCTTTGTAGAGCCTGCATTGATAAACTTACGAATGGTTTCACGAGCTGCCTCATAAGAAGCGGTCGCTCTCTCAGCCAAGGTATGAACGCCACGATGAACATTAGCATTGTCGTTCTCATAGTAGCGGTTAATCGTTTCAAGAACAGCTAGTGGTTTTTGTGTCGTCGCAGCATTGTCCAAATAGATCAATGGTTCATCGTTGACAATCTGGTCTAAAATTGGAAAATCCTTGCGAATCGCTTCTACATCTAACATAGGCTACCCCTTAGCGTTTTGACAATTTTTCTTCGATAGTTGCAATCATTTCATCACGAACTTCCTTGACTGGAATCTCAACGATAACAGATCCTAGGAAACCACGAACAACCAAGCGTTCTGCAGTTGCCTTATCCAAGCCACGACTCATGAGATAGTACATATCTTCTGGATCGACCTGACCAATCGATGCTGCGTGACCAGCTGTGACATCATTTTCATCAATCAAAAGAATTGGGTTGGCATCTGAACGAGCTTGGTCTGATAGCATTAATACACGGCTCTCCTGCTGGGCATCTGCACCTTTAGCACCCTTGATAATATGTCCAATACCGTTGAAGGTTAAGGTAGCTTTTTCAAGGATAACCCCATGCTGGAGAATATTACCGATTGAATTGCATCCATAGTTAGTCACACGAGTGTCAATTCCCTGTACCTGACGGCCACTTGAAAGAGCTACAACTTTAAGGTCCGCATGGCTACCGTTACCAATCAAGTCGCTATCAAAGTCAGCAACGACGTTTCCTTCGTTCATGACACCGATAGCCCAGTCAATACTAGCATCGTTTCCTAATTTACCACGACGGCTGATGTAGGCTGTTACATTTTCACCTAGACGGTCAATAGCTGCAAATTTCACTTGAGCGCCAGAACGAGCGATAACTTCAACAGTAATGTTTGCAGTTGCTTTGGCACTTCCTTCACCACGTGACTCTAGACGCTCCAGATAACTAATCTTAGAATTTTTACCAGCGATAATCATTATATGCTTGTTAAATGGCACATCGCTATCGCTGTCTTGATAGAAAATTCCTTCGATTGGTTCAGCAATTTCCACGTTATCAGGGATGTAGAGAACAGCACCACTGTTGAAATACGCTGTGTGGTAGGCAGCCAACTTATCGTCATCATACTTAACAGATGACATAAAGAATTCCTCAATGAGTTCTGGAATTTCTTCTAGAGCTGTATGGAAGTCTGTAAAGACAACACCCTGTTCAGCTAACTCAACTGGAATTTGCTCAAAAACAGTTTGAGTCCCTACTTGCACCAACTTCAAGTGGTTATCTAGAGCTGTGAAGTCAGGAACATTTGCTGATGGCTCACTTTCTGTAATCGTTCCATCACCCAGATTCCAACGGTGGAATTTGACACGCTCAATAACTGGTAACTCTAAACTCTCAATCTTATCAAAAGCTTTTTGACGGAGGTCAGCCAACCAGCTTGGTTCAGCGTGCATTTCTGAAAAAAGTTTAATATTTTCTTTAGTCATTTACTTCTCCTAAAAGATACGAGGGAATTACAATTCTTCCTTGTAGTCGTAGCCAAGTTCTTCAGCTAGTTTTGCGTATCCTTCACGTTCCAAACGCGCAGCCAATTCTGGACCACCTGAAAGGACAACACGACCTTCCATCATGACGTGTACCACATCAGGTGTGATGTAGTTCAAAAGACGTTGGTAGTGAGTGATAATCATAGCACCAAAGCCTTCACCACGCATAGCATTCACACCTTTAGACACAACTTTAAGAGCGTCAATATCAAGACCAGAGTCAATCTCGTCCAAAAGGGCAAATGTTGGTTCCAACATCAAGAGTTGAAGAATCTCATTACGTTTTTTCTCACCACCAGAGAAACCTTCGTTGAGGTAACGCTCAGCCATTTCTTCTTTCATGTTGAGCAATTCCATTTTTTCATCTAGCTTAGTGATAAACTCACGAACTGAAATCTTCTCATCGTCTTCTTTACCAGCATTCATGGCTGCACGAAGAAACTCAGCGTTGGTAATTCCAGGAATTTCTGATGGGTATTGCATAGCAAGGAAAAGTCCCATACGCGCACGCTCGTCTACTTCCAATTCAAGAATGTTTACGCCATCAAACAAGACTTCACCTTCGGTAACTTCATAGTTTGGATTTCCCATGATAGCGGCAGAAAGAGTCGATTTACCAGTACCATTTGGTCCCATGATAGCGGCGATTTCTCCTGTTTTCAGGGTCAGATTAACCCCTTTTAAAATTTCTTTTCCTTCAATCTCAACGTGAAGATCTTTGATCTCTAATACTGACATGATAGTTCCTTTCTTTTTCAAGGCCTTTACAGTACTTACTAGAAACATACTTATACTCTTCGAAAATCTCTTCAAACCACGTCAGCGTCGCCTTACCGTACTCAAGTACAGCTTGCGGCTAGCTTCCTAGTTTGCTCTTTGATTTTCATTGAGTATTAATTTCCCTAGAAAATACGGTAAAAGGTCAATAAATATACTTTTATAGTATAACAAAAAAAAGCCTAAAAGGCTTTGATTTTGTCTAGAAGCTGAGGACTAGTCTTTTCCTTTTAAATGCTGGTCAATGACATCTACAATCTTGCCCATCAAGTAACTAACACGAAAATTTCTAAAGAGCAAAATGGCCCAAAAGGCTGCCATAATATAGCGACCAGTCATCCAGGCTTCATTGAAAAAATAGGTCTCAGCAGCTGTAAACAGCGCGATGATAATAAATTGTTGTCTATTCATAAACTTATTGTATCATGAAATCTTTCTTTAGTCTTCCTCTACCTTTACTTTATCAGCCAAAAATTCAAATCCTTCCGGAATCAGACTTTCTTCGGATTCTTTTTCAGCTTGAGAAAATTTAGCTTTGGCTGAAAAGGCTGCGCGAACTTCTTTCCATTCCTCCATGGAAATGGCTAAAATCTCAGGTGAAAAACCTGCTGCCTGACTAAGGATATTGCCAAACATGGTGTTGAGATTGTCCCGTTTCATGGTTTGGCCAGCATTGAAGTTAGATTCAAAAGCAAGAATGGCATGGTGTTCATTGGCCGCAACCGGTTGAGAACCAACCAGCAAAGCCTTATCAGGACCCCCAAGACTTTCAATCACCTCTCCCCAGGCATTCTGCAGACGAATCAGGTTTTGACGTGCTAAATCAGGATTTTCAACGGCCTCTTGTAGGATAGATTGAACTTTATTGCGATCCACACGATAGACTGTCTTGCCCGCTGCTGGGCGACTAGGTGCTGGACTAGTTGGCTTGGGTATAGTTCCTACATTTGCTAGTTCTTGCTTAAGACGCGCAACTTCCTGTCTCAATGCAGAAATTTCACTTTCAACCGCCCCTGAAAGAGCTGCTTCAGGCTTAATCTCTGCCAAACGGATAGTCATCATCTCAGCATAAATCTTGGGCTGTAAACTAGACTTTATATCTGTTAAACTGACTGTCGCTAAGCGAATCATTTCAAACAAATTTTCCTGGGGAAGTGCCAAATTCTCTACAAAGACTGGACTATGATGAGTATTCTCTCCCCCTGTTTGAACAATTAATAAATCTCTTAAATAGTGCAAAAGGTCGGTCACAAAACGAGTCATGCTCTTACCATTGTCAAAAAGAAGATTCAAGCAAGACAAAGCCTTGGGAACATCCTGTTGAGACAAGGAAGCCACATAATCATCCAAGGCTGATAGACTAATGGTGCCAGTAATTTCTTCAGTGATAGTAGTCGTCAGCTCATTTCCCTGTGTCAAACTTAGGGCTTGATCCAAAATAGACAAGGCGTCCCGCATCCCACCTTCAGCCCGTCTGGCAATGATTTCCACAGCCTCTGGTTCAGAACTGATATTTTCTTTTTCTAAGATATAGTGGATATGCTCCTTAATATCCTGTGTCTTAATTGATTTAAACTCAAAACGTTGCACACGGGATAGAATAGTGGCAGGAATCTTGTGCAATTCAGTAGTGGCCAAAATAAAGACCACATTCTGTGTTGGCTCTTCCAGCGTCTTTAGAAGGGCATTAAAAGCCCCTGTAGACAGCATGTGAACCTCATCTATGATATAAACCTTATAACGAGCAAGGCTAGGGGCGTAGGTAGATTTATCACGAATTTCACGGATTTCATCCACCCCGTTATTAGAGGCAGCATCCATTTCAATGACATCTTCTAAACTACCGTCCGTCACTGCTTGACAAATATAGCAGTTATTACACGGTTCACCACCCACTTGATTTGGACAGTTCATAGCTTTGGCAAAAATCTTAGCTACACTGGTTTTTCCCGTTCCACGAGGACCAGAAAAAAGATAAGCATGACTTATTTTCTCTTGCTCTACTGCTTGTTTAAGAGTCTTAGCCACAACTTCTTGACCAACCAACTGGGAGAAGTTTTGACTTCTATATTTTCGATAAAGTGCTTGATACATTAGGCTTTCTCCCCAAACATTGTAAAGTCCCATTCTGTCTTTTCAAGCAAAATAGCGACAAATTGTTCCAAATAATCTCGATCCATAGCATCATAATCATCAATCTCTGAAGAATCCAAATCCAGAACTCCAAGTAATTGACCATTCTTTATCATCGGCACAACAATTTCACTTTTAGCTCGACTATCACAAGAAATATAGTTGGGATAAGTTGTTACATCACCAACCAGAACAGTTTCCTGAAAGTGGGCTGCCTCCCCACAAACACCTTTGCCTAGTGCGATACGGATACAGGAAACACCTCCTTGGAAAGGACCTAAAATCAATTCCTTTCCATCGAACAAATAAAAGCCTGCAAATACGGTATTAGGGAAGCGTGATTTTAGAAGAGCGCTGGCGTTGGAAAGATTAGCCAAAACATTAGTTTCACCATCCAATAAAAAAGAGAGCTCTTCATTTAACATTTGATAACGTGATTGTTTTTCTGATTCTAACATAGAACTATTATATCAAAAAAGGCTTACAGACAAAAGAAAAATCCCTTGTTTATGATACAAAGGATTTTGTGAATTTTCAATTTGATTAAAGTTCGATATCACCGAATAAGTCAGCCATTGAGAATCCTGTTTGTGTTTCTGGAAGTTCGAAATCACGTTTTTCTTGACGTTTTGGACGACGTGGACGTGGAGCACGTTTTTCTTCTTTTTGTCCTTCTTCTTGAGCTGGACGCTCTTCAAGAGCTTTGATAGAAAGTGATACGCGTTCTGCATCTGCGTTAACTTCAAGAACTTTAACTTGAACTTCTTGACCAACTTTAAGAGCTTCTTTTGGATTTTCAATACGTTTGTGTGAAATTTGTGATACGTGAACAAGTCCATCAATACCTGGCAATACTTCAACAAATGCACCGAAATCAGTCAAACGTTTAACTGTTCCTTCTACTACATCACCTTTAGCCAATTTTTGCTCAACGCCATCCCATGGTCCAGGTGTTGTTGCTTTAAGTGAAAGTGATACGCGTCCTTCTTCTTCGTTAAGATCAAGGATTTTCACTTCAATTTCTTCACCAACAGTTACAACTGATTTTGGTGATACGTTACGTTCGTGTGACAATTCAGTCAAGTGAACCAATCCATCAACACCTCCAAGGTCGATGAAAGCACCGAAGCTTGTGATACGTGCAACTTTACCAGTTACTACATCACCAACAGCCAATTTACCGAATACTTCAGCACGAGCTGCTACAGTAGCTGCTTCAACAACTTCACGACGTGAAAGGATGAAGCGGTTTTCTTTAGCGTCAACTTCTTTGATTTTAGCATCAAATTCTTGACCTACAAAACGCTCAGTGTTACGTACGAAACGAGTATCCAACATTGAAGCTGGGATGAATCCACGAACACCTTCAAATTCTACTGAAAGTCCACCTTTAACGGCACGAGTTCCTTTAACAGTAACAACTTCTTCTTCGCGACCAACAAGTTTGTCCCATGCTTTGCGAGCTTCAAGGCGTTTTTTAGATACAAGGTATGTAACTGTATCAGTATCTTTACCAACTACTTGACGAAGTACAAGAACATCCAATACTTCTCCTACTTTAACAAAGTCATTGATATCTGCATCGCGATCGTTTGTCAATTCGCGAAGAGTCAAGACACCTTCAACACCAGTTCCAGAGATTGCAACGTTAGCTTGAGTCGCATCAACTGTCAATACTTCAGCACTAACAACATCACCAGTCTCAACTTGGCTAACGCTATTTAGCAAATCTTCAAATTCGTTCATCTAAAAAATCCTCCAACAATCAAGTTTTTCTTAAACTTGACATACTTATAATTTTTTTCCTAAGCACCCGCAAGGACATGTTCATATCGTTCACGTCTTTCAATTATAAAAATAAAATACCCTAAGATATTTTGCTTTTTATCTTGATTATTACCTAAGAACTGGGGTAGCTGGATTCGAACCAACGCATGAGGGAGTCAAAGTCCCTTGCCTTACCGCTTGGCTATACCCCAATGGTGATATGGAGAGAGAGGGATTCGAACCCCCGAACCCGAAGGAGCGGATTTACAGTCCGCCGCGTTTAGCCTCTTCGCTATCTCTCCTACAATCAACATGGACTATTATATCATGAAAATTTCAAAAAAACAAGACTTATTTTGCTAAATTATAATTTTCAATCAAAATTTCCACAGCTTTTTCCAATTTTTTATAAAAACTATCGACATTCCCATTCTTTATGATGGCAAATTGTCCATCTAATTCGGCAATTTCTCCGATAACTTTTTTACCGATAGTCAATGTATAACCTTCAAAACTGTCTTTTCCTACATTAACTTTGGCATCTGCTACTTGAATTTCGATTTTCTTATCTTTCTTACTCATTTCATACCTCTCTTCACTTTTTCTATTTTACAAGAAAATCCTAAAACTAGCAAGAAAAAACTCTATATCATTCTGAGTCTGATATAGAGTTTTCTGCTTTATTTAATGTGTTTTTCTAGTTCTTTTTGGTACTTACCATTTGATTCCAATTTTTCTTTTTGCCATTTTTTCAGTGCTTCTTCATATTCTTTTGTTGTAACGATATCTTTTTGCAATTTCATTCCTTTAAAGATATATGGGTCACCCTTAATACCAACTTGTGAGTATGGTTTTGAGAATGGCACTACATTACTTACAACTGGAGAACCACCAGATGAGGCTGTTGGCATCAATAATGAACTATCTGTCAACCAAGCTTGAGCCTTAGCATATTTTTCATAGCGCTCTTCAAGATTCGTCGTTTCTGAATCGGCATCATCCAACAATTTCTTATACTGGTCCAAACCAATCTTAGCTACGACATCCTTGTCTTTTCCTTTAGTGATACCTAGGTGTTTCATAGCAGAACCTGATTTAGGATCCATGATAGTTAAATAAGATGCTGGGTCTTGATAACTTGGAGCCCATCCTGTACTATTCAAATCATAGTCTTTTTGGGAAGGAACACGCGCTTGTGAAGTGATTGTTTCCTTTTCATTATCTGTCATTTGAAGAACGTCGATGACAACATTTTCAGCACCAAGAGTTGATTCGATTGACTGTTTGAAAGAGTTACTTTGTTGAACGGCGATGGTATCTGTTTGTTCAACTGGAACATCCAAGTGAATTGGGAAAGTTACCCCTTTAGATTCTAAGTCTTTCTTAGCTTTTTCAAATGCTGCTTTAGCCTTGTCAGGGTTGTAGATAGAGTCCTTACCGTCAACTAGCTCAACACCTTTCCATTGGTCACCGTAGTTCACCAACTCTGCTTGAGCGATTTGACCAAAGTTCTTACCCCCTGCTTGTACAAAGTTGTCAGGAACAAGGCTGTTACGAATAATCTTGTCCGCACCGTCTTCACCATTTAGCTGGGCAGCATAAGAATGGCGGTTAAAAGCAAAGTTGATAGCCTGACGGAAATCCTTATTGAGCATCGCTTCTTTTGTAGAAGTCTTTTGCTCTTCACTTGTTTTCGCAGTTTTATTGTATGACTGGCGATTTACGTTAAAGGTGAAGTAATAACTACTTGAGTCCTGTGGACTATAAGTGATTTTATCTCCGTATTGTTCCAAAGTTGAAGCAAAGTTTGAACTACTTGGGAAGAGACGAGCTGTCGTATAGGCACCAGAAGAGAAACTACGGATCAACGATTCCTGATCAGAACCATCGTAGTAAGTCAATTTGATCTTCTCAATTTTTACATTTTCTTTATCCCAGTAATTTGGATTTTTCTCGTATTCGATCAAGGATTTAGAAGTCAAAGTCTTCAAGAAATAAGGACCATTATAAAGAATCCCTGCTGGAGTAACTGCTCCATAATCTTTACCTGATGCCTTCAAAAACTCTTCATTTACAGGCAACATCGTCGCTGTTGTAACTTTAGAATTCCAAAAACTTTCTGGTTTATTTAGGGTATATTCAACTGTATAATCGTCCAAGGCCTTGACACCAACTGTAGAGAAATCATTGGTTTCACCCGTCATGTAAGCATCCAATCCCTTGATTGAATTCTGGATGAGAGAGACACCGTCTGACTTGCCATCAGCTACGTGTTTTAGTCCTGTCACAAAGTCATGGGCTGTCACTTCTGCATATTCTTCACCCTCAGAAGTGTACCATTTCACTCCTTTACGAAGTTTATAAGTATAAGTCAAACCATCTTTTGACACAGACCAATCTTCAGCCAAGGAAGGAACAACATTGCCGTATTTGTCATTTTCCATCAAACCATCAATAACATTTCCAATAACGTCTGTCGTCGATGTCCGAGTCGCTATACTGTAGTCCAATGATGCTGGATCTACTGCATAGACATAAGAAAATGTTGTCGGTGCATCTGCTTCTTTATCAGCTTTTCCACAAGCCACTAAAAGAGCTGTCGTGCTCAGGACCACTCCTGCTGTTAAGAGCCACTTTTTAGATTTCATAAAAAATCTCCTTTAATTATTTTAATCTACTTTTACAATCCAACCTTCTGGCGCTTCAATATCGCCAAACTGAATTCCTGTCAATTCATCATAGAGTTTTCGAGTCACAGGGCCTACTTCTATTTCACTATAGAAAACATGGAAATCATCACCGTGCTGAATTCCACCAATTGGCGAAATAACTGCTGCTGTACCACAAGCACCTGCCTCTACAAAACGGTCAAGGTTATCAATTGGAACATCTCCTTCAATAGGAGTTAAGCCCAAGCGGTGTTCTGCCAAATAAAGCAAGGAATACTTGGTAATAGATGGCAAGATAGATGGACTCAATGGTGTTACAAATTCATTATCAGCTGTGATTCCAAAGAAGTTAGCTGATCCGACTTCTTCAATCTTTGTATGTGTCGATGGGTCTAGGTAGATAACATCTGAGAAATGACGTGACTTGGCCATTTTTCCTGGCAAGAGACTGGCAGCATAGTTTCCACCAACCTTAGCCGCACCTGTACCATTTGGAGCTGCACGGTCGTATTCATCCTGAATCAAGAAGTTGGTTGGAACCAAACCACCCTTAAAGTAATTTCCAACTGGCATAGCAAAGATAGTAAAAATATACTCCTCTGCTGGTTTTACCCCGATAATATCTCCGACACCAATCAAAAGTGGACGAAGATAAAGGGTTCCACCTGTTCCATATGGTGGTACGTATTCCTCATTGGCGCGGACAACCGCCTTACAAGCTTCTACAAACATGTCTGTCGGAACTTGTGGCATCAAGAGACGGTCACATGTCCGTTGCAGGCGTTTAGCATTTTCATCAGGACGGAACAGTTGAACACTACCATCCTTAGTACGATAAGCTTTCAAACCTTCAAATGCTTGTTGTCCATAGTGAAGACTTGGAGAAGACTCTGAAATATGCAAGGTTGCATCCTCTGTAAGCTCTCCTTGATTCCATTGTCCATTTTTAAAATGAGCAATATAGCGATAAGGTAATTTCATATAGGAAAAACCAAGGTTTTCCCAATCAATCGTTACTGTCATATTCCACTCCTTATTCTAAAAACCTATTTCTTTTATTCTACACTATTTTTCTAAAATAGCAAGTATATTTTGTAATTTTCAGAAAATTTCTTCAATAAAAAGAACCAGCTCTTAGAACTGATTCCTTTTACAAGTGAAAAATTAGTTATTTTCAATTTTTTCATCGTATTTTGGTCTGATTGTTGTACCTGAGTTAACAATGGTACGTTTTTGAACAAGAGGCAAATCACTACGATTATATACTGTACGCCATGGTTCCCAAACAAGACCTGTTTTTTCTTGAATCTTCACACGTATATTGCGCACATTTCCTCTAAATTGAATTTCCGTTTGGAAGCCAGCTGTTCTACTTTTACCATTATCTTCCCATTGACGTGAGCGGATGCTTTCGATGCCATCCTTGTCATAAGTTACTTCATCCCAGTAAACATAGTAACGAGCGATATAGGCTCCCTTATGATGTAAATTGAGGAAACCATTTTTGTATGAAGTGACTTTCGTTTCAATGTAGTCTGTATTGCTTTGAATTGTGGCCACTTGATTATCTTTCAAGAATGCAGTCTTATAAGAAATTGGAACAGCAGGGTTTTGTGTACTGAAAGTAGCTCCTTCTTGAATCAAACTCTTCAAATCTTCTACTGTACCTGTCACAACACGTCCAGCTCTATCAGCATTTCCACCTACGATTGAAACTGTTACCTTGGTATCCTTCAAGACACGCGCCCATTCAGATTCGGCTTTAATCGGTACTCCCTTAATTACAGCATCGATAGCTGCTTTCAATTCTGTACTCTTGCTTGTTGTTTCAAATTTGACATACATTTGACGTCCATATGAAACGCTTGATACATATACAGGAGGTGTCTTTTCATCAATTCCACGTGCTTTCAATTGATCAACCGTTACTCCTGGAGCAAATACATCTGATGGATTTTTTGGAGCATCAAAGTTTGCAGTATAATAAATTTGTTTAAAATCGACGACCTCAATTTGTTTCTCACCCTTGTTCACAGCCTCAAAGTCAAATTTTAAGTTCGCTCCTACTTTTTCAAAATCACTTCCAAATTTTGCTTTCAATTGATTCATACTATAAGCGGAAGTTGATTCGTATTGCATACGTGCTGGAGCAGGATTTTTCGCAGCATATTTTTCATACCAACGATTTAACAAGGTATTCACACCTTCCTGCATACCACTTACAGTTGGATTAGCATCTACATAGCTATCTCCGCCTACCATTCCTGGTAAATCAACACTAATCCTACCTTTGCTACGATCTAAACTAATTTGCTGTGGCTTATTTTCTAGAAGGTCTTGATTTGCTTTAAACAAAGCACCTAGGTAAATATCCCCATTGCTATTAATGGCAACATCAGCAGAACCATTAGAGAGACTCTTCTTCACTTTTTCTACAACCACAAACTCATTCCCTTGTTGCTTTGTGCTTGTATTGGTGTAATTTTCTATCGCCTCACCCCGTCTAGTTAAAATATCTGTTTTATCATAATTCAAATCAAACAAATAGTGATTGAGTTCAGCAGTAAAATCTGTCTTTGATCTATTTTCTGATTTATTGCTTGTTGCACTCTTGTCTTTTACAGTGCGATACACTTCGACTTCTGCTAAGCTAAGTGGTGTTTTTGAATTATTTAGCTCCACTTTAACATATTGCGCATAAACTCCTGAGAATTGAACATCAATTGTTGGTTGATTGTTCAAGCTATCGATGTGTTGACGAGTTACTTCATTTCCAGCTTTATCCAACAAAATAACATCAAAATTAGATAAACGCTTTGCTACATTCCCATCTCCACGATTGTAGATACGAACAGTTCCTACTAATTCTTCTTTCTCTAAATCTACTTTCCACCAAGAATGATCTTGAAAATCTGTATGGGTAACGGAACGGTGGCTCCATGCGTTATCACGATTGCCGTCAACTGCTCTAGAAGCATCTCCGCCATAGGCAATTGAACTCTGACTCGCAGGTTTATGAGCAGCAATGTTTTCACCAGAAACTGTAGCTACACTTGACTCTGTCGCTTTTACTACATTTGTTTGAAAAATCAGTCCAGAGCCTAGTAAAAATGTTGCAATGGCAACACCACATACTCCAACACTACGCTTACAAATAGAAAAACGAAATCCTTTATCTTGTTTATTTTGAGACATACAAAACTCCTTTAATATATTTAAGATAGTTATTTCTTAAGCGCGCTTTTTTTAAACAACAAGAGTATAACATAAAAATATTATAGATACAATCGTTTTCTTAAAAAGCTATTATTTTTTATTAGGTCAACTTATATAGTCGCTGACACATTAATATCTCAACATTCAAAAACCGAGTGATCTATACCAATAAAAACAAAAAAAACGACCAAGCTTACGTCCCTATCAGTTGGGAATCAGCACTGTTCGTTTTTGTATATATAATCAGATTTAACTCTTAAAATCTATAGATTGTCAAATTTCTCAGTGAAAAGCAGCTTTTCATTGTTTTTATCATTTCTTAGATTCAAATTCGGTATAAGCTTCCTGAAGATAAGCGTCAAAAACTTCTTCATCAGAAATCGTGTCAGAAATGAAGCTTCCGTTACTAGTCCGTTCTGACAGGTTCAAGTCTTGCAATCGACTTTCATAGATTGTTCCTTTGTTAGATTGAACAACCAGAATTTGATCGTTCCCGTCCACTTCTGTACTAAAGAGGTCACAAACGAAATCTTGTTCTGCAACTGCACCAGCCAAGAAAACACGGTGTGGTTTGTTTTTCAACTCGCGCAAGACTTGTAACCCACGTTTGGCACGGCTGATTGCTGGAATTTCCTCAATAGAAACACGTTTTAAACTTCCACGTTGGGTCAAGAGATAGAAGGATAAGGTGTTACAGATAAAGGCAGATTGGAGGACGTCATCTTCTTTCAGATTCATAGCCTTGACCCCTGCCGCCTTGGCACCAACAACCGGAACCTCTTCAATATTGAAACGCAGGGCATAACCATTTTGGCTAATCAAGAGAACATCATCTAGTTTAATCGGAGCCACTGCTACAATCTGATCTGTATCGTCTTTGAGCTTAGCATACTTGACAGACTTAGACTTGTAGGTTCGCCATGGAGAGAATTCTTTGCGTTCTACCCGTTTAATTTGACCGAGACGAGTTGCAGTAAAGTAGGTTGTCGCATCATCAAACTGATCCACGACTTCCACATAAAGGATTTCTTCGTTCGTTTCAAAGTTTGTAATGGTTTGGCTCAGATGCTCTCCGATATCCTTCCAGCGAATATCTGCCAACTCATGGATTGGTCTGTAGATGACATTTCCAAGACTTGTGAACATCAAGAGGTGCTGGGTTGTCTTGGCAGATTGTACAAAGATCAAACGGTCATCATCACGTTTGCCAATTTCTTCCAAGGTGGAAGCTGCAAAGGAACGTGGGCTGGTACGCTTGATGTAACCTGCCTTGGTCACGCTGACATAGGTATCCTCCTCGGCGATAAGACTAGCTGTATCAATCTCGATTGCTTTCGCAGTATCTTCTAAAGCACTCAAACGCGGAGTCGCAAACTTCTTCTTAACCTCACGAAGTTCTTTCTTCATAAGATTGTACATAGTCCGTTCATCACCGATAATCGCCGCAAGCATGGCAATCTTTTCACGAAGTTCTGCTTCTTCTTCCTGCAAGACAACTACGTCTGTATTGGTCAAACGGTACAGTTGCAAGGTTACGATAGCCTCAGCCTGTTCTTCCGTAAAATCATAGCTAACTTTGAGGTTTTCCTTGGCGTCAGCCTTATTCTCAGAAGCACGGATAAGAGCAATGACTTCATCTAAGATAGAGATGACTCTAATCAAGCCTTCTACAATATGCAGACGCTTTTCAGCCTTTTCCTTGTCAAAGCGAGAACGCGCCAAAATCACTTCGCGACGGTGGGCGATGTAGCTAGACAGTATTGGAACAATCCCAACCTGACGAGGCGTGAAATTGTCAATCGCTACCATGTTAAAGTTGTAGTTGATTTGCAGGTCCGTATATTTGAAAAGATAGTTGAGAACCAGCTCCGTATTGGCGTCTTTCTTGAGCTCAATCGCGATACGAAGACCGTCACGGTCAGACTCATCACGAACCTCAGCAATACCTGCCACCTTGTTATTGACACGAACATCATCGATTTTCTTGACTAGATTGGCCTTGTTGATTTCATAAGGAATCTCAGTAATAACAATTTGTTCCTTACCACCTTTTAGCTTTTCAATCTCAGTCTTAGAACGAACAACCACGCGCCCTTTTCCAGTTTCGTAGGCCTTCTTAATTTCATCACGCCCCTGAATAATACCTCCTGTCGGGAAGTCTGGTCCAGGTAGGAATTCCATCAGCTTATCAACTTTGGCAGTTGGGTGGTCAATCATGTAAACCGCGGCATCGATGACCTCAGCCAAATTGTGCGGTGGAATGTCCGTGGCATAACCAGCCGAAATTCCAGTCGAACCATTGACTAAAAGGTTTGGAAAGGCTGCCGGCAAGACTGTCGGCTCTTTCTCCGTGTCGTCAAAGTTCCAAGCAAAAGGAACGGTCTTTTTCTCGATATCCTGAAGGAGATAACCAGCAATCTCTGACAAACGCGCCTCGGTATAACGCATAGCCGCAGGCGGATCTCCGTCCATAGAACCGTTATTACCGTGCATTTCAACTAGAATCTCACGATTTTTCCAGTCTTGCGACATACGAACCATAGCATCATAGATAGAACTATCACCATGTGGGTGGAAATTCCCCATGATATTCCCGACAGACTTGGCCGATTTACGATAACTCTTGTCAAAGGTATTACCGTCCTTATTCATAGAATAGAGGATACGGCGCTGAACCGGCTTCAACCCATCACGAATATCTGGCAAAGCCCGGTCTTGAATAATGTACTTGGAGTAGCGACCAAAACGCTCTCCCATGATGTCCTCCAGGGACATGTTTTGGATATTAGACATATTTTTCTCTTACTATTCTTATTATTTTATACTTTCACTTTAGCAGGATTATTTATCCTTCTAAAGTGAAAGTATTATTCCTATATAATTCCATCAAGAAATTCTTTAAATTTTTGAATATCATCTTGAAAAGTATCTTCCTGTATATCGTCTAACATATCATTTGCTTCTTTAAGTGATTCATAAATTTCATTTAAGTAATAAATATCATATTTTTCCTCACTAGAATACAATTCTTCAATTTGATCAACATACATTGATAAACTAGAGTCTATTTTTCCTTTATGAAAAGTAAACTGTTGATAATCTGTATGGTTTTTTAATTTTTCAAGCTTTTTGCTATAATCTTGAATATCTTTTATATATTTTCCCTCTATTATTTCTGAATAATGGATATTTAGATATTCGACAAAGCGAAGTGCATCAGTATATTCAATACCTTCTGTATGTATATTCCCATGAGCATAATCATGTCTAGCTTGAATTAAATTTATATATGCTTCCTTATAGGTTTCCGTTATTTTAGGAAGAAAAAGTTTAAAATTAGAATCAAAAATTTTCAACTCCGATTTTATCCTATCTAAATCAGGTGTAATAGGATGTGATTCAGGAGGAATCTGTTTTAAAATAAATTTATCCTTAAAACTTTGAGTTTCCTCTTTAAAATCAACTTCCAGTAATTTATATATCGTATCTTTTAATAGTTGCTCAGATAAAGAATAGATAGCAACAACTAATGAACTTCCTAAATTATTTAATAAAGAATCCGATATAGTGATAAAACCAGATGCCTGAGTAGAAAGTTGTTTTAACTGATTGTAGCTTGCAATAGAATTTTCTATATTCTCAATACGTTCCTGATACGAAAAATTATACTCCATCAACAACCTCCTTAGTCGCAGCAATTTTTTTGTCAGTCCAGATGACTAAATCCTTGATAACCAATTTCTCCACTGCTCGAATAAAATCCGACATAAATTGATAATCGATTTGGTTATTTGTTTGAGGGACATCAAACTTAAAATTATGAGTTTGAGAGGCCCGCAATTTACTTCCAAAGTCGTATTTCCCTACTAATGATTTTTCAATGACGGTCTTGAGATAAAGCAGAGCCTTACTATCTTTCATTTTATCGTTCCAAAATACCCCTGTATCATCTCCAGCGCCAAACTCATAACCTCTATAAAATGTATTACCAAAAATATCAATGGTTAGAGACTGTTTTGGAAAAACGCGCACATCATTTCCAATATTTCGAACAACACCTGTATTGGTCGTACCAGCCATCACAAAAGGCAAATCTCCGTTTATCTGGTCGTCTTTCTTTAAACGTCGTCCCTGATGAATATTTGGAAACAACGTTAGCATTGTAACTGGAGAAAGTCGGAATACCTCCGACTCCTCTACTCTACTCTTAGTATCGGAAAGTTTTTCAAACTTATCAAGTACTTTTTCATCATTTTTTGTAAGATGATAGTCTCTAAGATTTGTTACAGTTAGATAAGCCTCGAGCGTCTCGATGCGTTCAGCCTCGAGCGTCTCGATGTATTTTTTAATAAAACAAAAATCAATAACTTTCTTCACACCTTCCATTTTATACGGTAAACATAGTGAAAGTTCTTTTAATTTCTGAGCAGATACGGTATTTGTATAGCTAAACTTTTGTAGTTGCTTTAACAATACTGTAGTAAAAAACAAACCCGTGTAACGATTTAAATCAAACTCCAAAGGTTCAAGTACCAGAACACCATCGGTTGTCACAAAATCATTTGCTTGATAATAAGCAATTCCTGTTTGTCTACCAATAATGATTGAATTCCCTTTAAATACTTTGTATTCATCGTTAGAAACAGTCTTGACAAATCCATTATTAGTATCATTTTGTGCAACAAAATTAAGTCCTTCTTTAGCTCCTTTTAAAGTTAGCTGGTTAGTTACATCTCCTCGCCTAACTGGTTTAAAAATTTCATCAAACGATTTCTTTAACCACTCGCCCCCACTTGCTTCAAATTCCTCTTCCAGTTTTTGAAGGCGAGGGCTTAGGCTTTTTTTGAGCTATCTTCTCCCTTACTCTTCAGGAGTTGTTCTACTTCCCAAGCTAGGTAGTCAGCAACAGTCTTTTTAAAATCGTCCAAGGTTGGTTTTGTATCAATGTTCTGGTGCTGTTCGAAATTCCAATCGTTACCCTTGTCAGTGATAAAGTCCTCTATAAAGATAGCTTCCAAATCCCACAGTTCTTTACTTACCTCTGCCCTCTTGCCAGCCTTATAAATTTTAATTACATCTTGGTATCGTTGGATAGGATTATCAACCTCTGAAATCCCTCGCTTAGCACGTTTAAAACCATCATTTCTAAAATCAATAAATTTAACTGTCTGGTCGTAATCGTGTGCCTCATGTGCCTTAAAAATATAGATAGAAGTCTGGACCCCTGCCATGGGAATAAAAAGGTCAACGGGCATTTTTATAGAGGCAAGTAGGGTATGCTTTTTCAAAATAACTTGAGCTGTCTTTATCGCCTTACCAGAACCAGCACTATCTTGAATGATAATAGCACCAAGACCGCCACGCTCCATCTTATCCAAACCATAGGCTATAAAAGGAAGACCATTTTCTTCATAAGAGAAAGGTGGATTCAGCAAGACACGATTAGCTTTAAAATCCATAAACAGACTCTCAGGACGATTGAAGGCCGAACCTTTTTCAATTCGACTAGACCCATCTCCACGAAGAATCATATTGGTTGTCGCTAATGTATACATCTCTGCATTAAGTTCTATTCCTAGCAGATTATCTTTCTTGAGCTTCGCAATCTCCTCGTTAGCTCGAGAAGTCCCCTTCCCAAAACTGGCATTTGCATGGTCTATCATCAACTCCATAGCTGAAATGAGGAAACCAGCTGAGCCAGTCGCCAAGTCCATAACCTTACTTTCACTTGTTATCCCTAGAATTTGAGCCATCATTTTGGTAACGTAAGGAGGAGTCAAAACAATACCAATTTCTTTTCCATCTCCCAAAGCGTACTTAAGAAATTCAGAGTACATCTCCCCCATAATATCGATATGTCCACCCAAACCATCAATGGATTTAAAAATATACTCATAGATAAAAGTGAAGATTTGCTTGGTAACCGAGTTTTCTTTTTGAGGGAGGAGTTGGGCTACTTCTTTGTCATTGTTAGTTAACTCGTCACGCTGGCTATCTTTGGAAATTTCTCCGAAGGAAGCCAACATGAGAGATTTCTTGTCTTTATCGATCTTACGTTCATCTAGGAAAGCTTCGATTTGCTCAACCACTTTTTTACCATCACGCTTGGTTTCAGATTGCACTCCTTTTAAATCGTCAGGTATTAATCCATCATCAATCTTGTTTCCTTCACTGTCCACAATATCCTGCATAGATAGCAGCATACCAGACACATAAAGAACTCGTTGAGGAGCTGTGATATTATGATTGTGCATCAATTTATTGAGTTTTTTAGCATAACCTTGTAAAGTTGCTTGACTATCAATCAGAATTTGGTGTTTTTCTTCTTCACTCAAGACAGCATCTTTGTAGAAGTTCTCAAAGGTGGACTCATTTTCCAAAAAATCAAAAGTCGTAACCTTTGATAGCTCTTTATAGGCATTAGGAGCAGAACCAAAGACATAATAAACTTTGATAGTCACATTTTCTTTATTGTCACCAGCAACACCAACTGCAATAGCTTCATTGTATTTCCCACTATCAATAACTGCCTGTGCATAATGTAGAGCCCCATTCACCGCAAAATCACTAATAGATTTATCATCAAACTTAATACCATCTTTTGTTTGAGCTACTAGCTTAGATAAGTTGAGTTTATTTTCGATCAAAATGGGAATTTGTTTGTACTTTTCAATATGAAAATCCGGCTTCCCAAAATTGGTCTTTGTTTGCGTCTTTGCCGCTCCCTTAAGCGCCTCTTTGAGATAATCACTCATAGCAGATTCTTCATTGTAATCCTGCAATTTTTTCAAACCAAGATTTTCAAACTGCTTTTTCACATAGTCATTCACATCCGATTCTAATTTCCAGTTTATTAACATTCTAAATCCTTTTTTCATTTTACTGTTTATAAATTGACGAACGATGTCCGTCAAATACATTGAGAATAATCAATTCATATCTGCTTATACCGCTTCATACTTTCTTCATTTTCAACCTTTTCTCAACATACTGAATCATCTTCTCAGCTACTTTCATATCATAGTCAAATCCCATCTTGTGAGCAAGGAATTGAGCCTCTTGGTGGAAAAGTTCCATGGTAGCAAATAAAGACTGAGTAAGTTTCTCTACACTTGAAAAATCAAGGAGAGTAGAGAATTCCTTCTCTTTCTCCGCAGGTAAATAGTTAAAGAGATACTTATAGTTCTTTCCAATATCAACTCTTCCCCTATCGCTTGCAACCTGCCAAGCCAAGATTTTCAAGAGTTCTTGTTGGCAAATACCATAGAGATGGTCGGTCGCATAGATGACTTGATTACGACAAATGCCCTTGACTACATAGGCAGACACCCACAAAAATTCATTGCAGGAATTTTTAAAATCTGTCTCACTAGCTGGACTCATCCAGAAACGCTCTAGATTTTGGGAATAGGGTTCAAATAAATGTTCTGGGTCTTCCAAAACAGTGAATCCTGCCTCACTATCCACCCACTCTTTGATATACTCTTTGGGGCAGAGAGTTAGATCAATACGGTTGCCGTCTTCAAAGAGCATGAGATAAAGACGACGATGGTCAAGAGCAATCTCTTGTTCGATAATGCGTTTCCCAAACTGGTCTAACCAAGAAAGGTCACTCGTCAGATTATCTAAATCGTCCACGACATAGACCACGTCATAGTCTTGAAATTCATCTTTTGGTGCCTTTGTGTTTGTCCGTGAACCAGACATGGCGACAACTTTGACTTGTAAAGTTTTGGCAGTCTGTAAAATCAGATCTAGCATTTCTGTTTTATCTCTCATGTTGATACCCTATTTATCTTTATTCAGATATAAAACAATTTTATTATAACAAACTGTTTCCTAAATCACTTCTTAAGACTGCCGCCATTCATCATAAGCCTCGATATCTGTTTTTACCATTGATAAACAGAGTCCCATTACTGCCACATCATCTAAATGTCCTACAAAAGGAATAAAATCAGGAATAATATCTACTGGAGATAAAACATAGATAAGCGCACTCATAATTGCCAAAATTGTCCCATAAGGGACAGTAGTATACTTTCCTTCCACATAATGTTTAATCAAAGAAATCATGATTGGGATAACAGCAAATTCTTCGCCAACTAATGGCATTTCTTTTAGTTTTTGCTCCAATCGATATAAAAAATCATCTAATTCATCTTTATTATTTAATAAAGCCTCAGATTTTCCATAACCACTTTCAAGAGCTTCTTTTACTTGTTCTTCGTTAATATTGTTAGACATTTTTATTTCTCCATTTTGTTTTCTGTATTAATTTTATGATTTTTAAAACACTGTCGCTTCTTCCAGCGTAAACTTGACATTATCTTCAATCCACTTACGGCGTGGTTCGACCTTGTCACCCATGAGGACATTGACGCGACGTTCTGCGCGGGCTAGGTCTTCAATCGTAACACGGATGAGGGTACGGGTTTCTGGGTTCATAGTTGTTTCCCAGAGCTGATCCGCATTCATCTCACCAAGACCTTTATAACGTTGGAGCGTAGCACCTTTACCGAACTGCTTGCGGAGTTCTTCTAGTTCTCCGTCCGTCCAAGCGTAGGCCACTTCTTCTTTCTTGCCTTTTCCTTTTGACATCTTGTAAAGAGGCGGAAGGGCGATATAGACATGACCTGCCTCAACTAACGGACGCATGTAGCGGTAGAAAAATGTCAAGAGCAAGGTCTGGATATGGGCACCGTCTGTATCCGCATCGGTCATAATAATAATCTTATCATAGTTAGCATCCTCAAGGGAGAAGTCTGCTCCAACACCCGCACCAATGGTATAAATCATGGTATTGATTTCTTCATTTTTGAGGATATCCGCCATCTTAGCCTTGGCTGTATTGATAACCTTACCACGAAGGGGCAAGATAGCCTGAAACTTACGGTCACGGCCTTGTTTAGCAGAACCGCCAGCAGAGTCCCCCTCAACTAGATAGAGTTCATTTTTTGCAGGATTCTTAGACTGAGCAGGTGTCAATTTACCCGACAACAAGCCCTTATCTTTCTTATTTTTCTTCCCATTTCGGCTCTCATCACGCGCCTTACGTGCCGCCTCACGGGCATCACGGGCCTTGACAGCCTTGCGGATGAGGTTCGAAGCCAATTCTCCATTTTCCATAAGGAAAAAGGTCAACTTATCAGCTACAATTCCATCCACAACTGGACGAGCTAGGGGACTTCCTAGCTTGTCCTTGGTCTGTCCTTCAAATTGGAGGTGTTCTTCAGGCACCAAGATAGAAAGAACGGCTGCTAGCCCCTCACGATAGTCTGAGCCTTCAAGGTTTTTATCTTTTTCCTTGAGAAGACCTGTCTTACGCGCATAGTCGTTCATGACCTTGGTAATGGCAGACTTAAGTCCAGTCTCATGTGTTCCACCGTCCTTGGTACGAACGTTATTGACAAAGGATAGAATGTTATCTGAAAATCCGTCATTGTACTGGAGGGCCACTTCCACTTGGAAACCATTGTCTTCCCCTTCAAAGTATAGAACTGGCGTCAAGGTTTCCTTGTCTTCGTTGAGATAAGAAACAAAGTCTTGTACCCCATTTTCATAGTGAAACTCAACAGACTCATCTGTTCGCTTGTCCGTCAAGGACAAGGTCACATTTTTTAAGAGAAAAGCTGACTCATTGAGACGTTCTGAAATGGTATTGTACTTGAAATCTGTCGTAGAAAAGATACTAGCATCTGGCATGAAGGTCACTTTGGTACCTGTTTTTGACTTAGGTGCCGTTCCAACCTTTTCTAGAGTGGTAACTGGCTTGCCTCCATTTTCAAAACGTTGTCTATAAACTGCTCCATCACGAGTAATTTCTACCTCTAACCAACTAGATAGAGCATTTACAACAGAAGAACCCACCCCATGAAGTCCACCTGATGTCTTGTAGCCTCCTTGACCGAATTTCCCTCCTGCGTGGAGAATGGTAAAGATAACCTCAACAGTTGGAATTCCCATAGCGTGCATACCTGTCGGCATCCCACGACCATGGTCTTGAACCGTTAAACTGCCATCTTTATTGATGGTCACATCAATACGGTCACCAAATCCAGACAAGGCTTCATCGACAGCATTATCGACGATTTCCCAGACTAGGTGATGGAGACCAGCACCATCGGTCGATCCGATATACATCCCTGGACGTTTTCGAACCGCATCCAACCCTTCTAACACCTGAATGGCATCATCATTATAATTGTTAATATTGATTTCCTTTTTTGACACAAGGAACCTCCTATTCGTTCATCTTTACTATTCTACAGGTTTTCCAAGGATTTTGCAAAATTTTTCTTTCTCCGGTGTGACAATTTCAGAAGAGATTCTCTGCCTTTCTTCTCCATTTCATGATATAATAGGAGTATGATTACAATAGTTTTATTAATCCTAGCCTATCTGCTGGGTTCGATTCCGTCTGGTCTCTGGATTGGACAAGTATTCTTTCAAATCAATCTGCGCGAGCATGGTTCTGGAAATACTGGAACGACCAATACCTTTCGCATTTTAGGTAAGAAAGCTGGTATGGCAACCTTTGTGATTGATTTTTTCAAAGGAACTCTAGCAACACTTCTTCCAATTATCTTTCATCTGCAAGGCGTTTCGCCTCTCATCTTTGGACTTTTAGCTGTTATTGGCCATACCTTCCCTATCTTTGCAGGATTTAAGGGTGGTAAGGCTGTCGCAACCAGTGCAGGTGTGATTTTCGGATTTGCGCCTGTCTTCTGTCTCTACCTTGCAGTTGTTTTCTTTGGAACCCTCTATCTTGGTAGTATGATTTCACTCTCTAGTGTCACAGCATCTATCGCGGCTGTCATCGGAGTTCTACTCTTTCCACTTTTTAGCTTTATCCTGAGCAACTATGACCCTCTCTTCATCGCTATTATCCTAGCACTTGCTAGTTTGATTATCATTCGGCATAAGGATAATATCACACGTATCCAGAATAAGACTGAAAATCTTGTTCCTTGGGGATTAAACTTAACCCATCAAAATTCTAAAAAATAAACGCCAGTTTGGACAGAACTGACGTTTATTTGTATGCTTATTTTGATTTGATATAGTTAATACCATCTGCTTTTGGTGCAACTGCTTTTCCAAAGAAGGCTGCCAAGACAAGAATTGTCAAGACATAAGGTGCGATTTGAAGATAAACCGTAGGCACTCCTTGTAGGAACGGCAATTGAGAACCGATAACAGCCAAACTTTGTGAAAGTCCAAAGAAAAGACTAGAAAGCATGGCTCCGATTGGATTCCATTTTCCGAAAATCATCGCAGCAAGGGCGATAAATCCAGGTCCAACAATGGTTGTCACTGAGAAGTTAACTGAGATGGATTGAGCATAAATCGCTCCACCAATTCCACCTAGGAAACCTGAAATAATAACCCCTAAATATCTCATCTTGTAGACATTGATTCCCAAGGTATCCGCTGCTTGAGGGTGCTCACCGACAGAGCGGAGACGAAGACCAAATCGAGTCTTGAAGAGGATAAACCAAGCAAGGAAGGAGAAGGCAATCGCCAAGTAACCAAGAAGACTAGTTGACTTGAAGAAGATATCACCGATAACTGGGATATTTGCCAAGACTGGGAAGTCAAAGCGTCCAAAAGTCTGACTTAGGTTGTCGGTTTGTCCTTTGTTATAAAGAACTTTCACTAAGAAAACAGCCAAGGCAGGCGCCATTAAGTTCAATACCGTACCGCTGACAACATGGTCTGCACGGAAATGAACCGTCGCTGCCGCGTGGATGATAGAGAAGATTCCCCCTACCAGTCCTGCTACAAGCAAAGATAGCCATGGAGTTGCTGCTCCAAATTGTTCTGCAAATTCAAGGTTAAAGACAACTCCAGAAAAGGCACCCATAACCATAATTCCTTCAAGACCGACGTTTACTATACCACCACGTTCAGAGAAAACACCACCGATACTTGTAAAGATGAGGGGTGCTGAGTAAATCAGCATAGAAGACACCAAGAGGGTGAGCAAGGTTGTAATAGACATCTTTACTTACCTCCTTTAACTTGTTTTTTCGGTTTGACAAAGCGTTCGATAAGATAATGAACACTGACAAAGAAGATAATAGACGCTGTTACAATGCTGACAAGCTCAGACGGTACCTGCGCCGCATTCATACCAGGTGCTCCAACTTGGAGAACACCAAATAGGAAGGCTGCAAAGAGAATACCAATTGGTGAGTTGGCCGCAAGCAGACTAACCGCCATACCGTTAAATCCGACAGCTAATGATGCCCCTTGAACATAGACGTTCTGGAAGGTTCCAAGCCCTTCAACAGCTCCACCAAGACCAGCCAAAGCACCTGAGATAATCATTGAGAGGATAATCGTCCGTTTGGCAGAAATACCAGCGTATTCTGATGCGTGAGGATTAAGACCAACCGCACGAATTTCAAAACCAAGGGTTGTTTTCTTGAGCAAGAACCAAATAACTGCAACGGCAATGATGGCAAAGAAAATACCGATATTCATCCGCGAATTACCAGTCAACTCAGCCAACCAAGGGGTCTGGTAGGTTGCATTAGCCCCAACACGAATCGTCGAATCTGTACTTTGCATAAAGTCTTTAGGAAAGGCATGGATAAAAGCATTCCCTACATACAAGACAATGTAGTTCATCATGATGGTTACAATAACCTCTGACGTCCCTAGATAGGCTCTCAGAATACCTGGAATGGCACCAACAATTCCACCAGCAATCAAGGCAATCACGATAGTCGCTAAAATCATCAAAGGACGTGGCATATCTGGATGCGACAAGGCAAACCAACCACTGAGAATCCAACCTGCCAAAGCCTGACCAGGAAGTCCGACGTTAAAGAAACCAGCTCGACTGGCAACGGCAAAACCAAGACCAATCAAGACCAAAGGCCCCATAGCACGGAAGATTTCTCCAATCCCACGCAGGCTACCAAAGGCTGTATAGAACAATTCTTCATAGCCCCAAATAGCATCATAACCGAAGATCCACATGACAATGGCTCCAAGTAAAATTCCTAGGAAGACAGAAATCAAGGGAACCGAAATTTGTTGTAATTTTTTAGACATCACTCTTCTCCTTTCCCAAGTTTCCACCAGCCATCAAGACACCAAGTTCTTGTTTATTGGTTGTTTCTGGTGACACAATACCTTGAATCTTACCATCGTGGATAACGGCAATACGGTCTGAGACGTTTAAAATCTCATCCAATTCAAAGCTAACAACAAGGACAGCCTTGCCATTATCACGCTCTTCAATCAAGCGCTTGTGGATATATTCAATGGCACCGACATCCAACCCACGAGTTGGCTGGCTGACGATAAGGAGATCAGGATCTCGATCAATTTCACGAGCAATAATTGCTTTTTGTTGATTTCCTCCTGAGAGTGCAGCTGCAGGAACAAATTCACTGGCAGCACGAACATCAAACTCTTCCATTAGCTTTTTAGCATAAGAAGTAATATTTGAATAGTTCAAAATTCCATTTTTACTATGTGGTTCTTTATAGTAGGTTTGAAGGGCAATATTTTCAGAAATCATCATTTCCAAAATCAAACCATCACGGTGACGGTCTTCTGGAACGTGCCCAACGCTCAACTCTGTAATCTGACGTGGGTGCAAGCCTACAATTGAATCTCCTTTTAGCTCAATGCTACCAGATTCAACCTTACGAAGACCTGTGATGGCTTGAATCAGTTCAGACTGACCATTTCCATCAATCCCTGCAATACCAACAACCTCTCCAGCACGAACATCCAAGGACAGATTTTTAACAGCTGGGACACCGCGGTTTTCATTGACCACCAAGTCTTTAATAGACAAGACTACTTCTTTTGGTTGAGAGGCTTGTTTCTCTGTTTTAAAGGAAACAGAACGTCCCACCATCATTTCTGCTAAATCAGCATTGGTAGCTCCTGCAATTTCGACTGTTTCAATTGATTTCC
This sequence comes from uncultured Streptococcus sp., assembly GCF_963521865.1. Classification (GTDB taxonomy): domain Bacteria; phylum Bacillota; class Bacilli; order Lactobacillales; family Streptococcaceae; genus Streptococcus. The sequence goes on along the minus strand of NZ_CAUQWY010000001.1, from coordinate 24,902 downwards.
CACGACGGATAACTGTAACACGGTCAGAAACTGCGCGAATCTCGTCCAACTTGTGGGTAATCAAGATAATTGATTTTCCTTCTTTAACAAGATTTTTCATAATAGCCATCAACTCATCAATTTCTGATGGAGTCAAGACAGCCGTTGGTTCGTCAAAGATAAGGATATCAGCTCCCCGATAAAGGGTTTTTAAAATTTCTACACGTTGTTGGGCTCCAACTGAGATGTCTGCCACCTTGGCAGAAGGGTCAACAGATAAGCCATAACGTTCAGAAAGAGCCTTGATTTCTTTGCTAGCTCCAGCGATATCTAGCACACCATTTTTAGTCAATTCACTACCTAAAATGATGTTTTCAGCTACTGTGAAGGCTTCTACCAACATAAAGTGCTGGTGAACCATTCCGATTCCCAAGCTAGCTGCTTTAGATGGTGAGTCGAGGTTGACAACTTGACCGTTGACCTCAATTTCACCACTGGTTGGTTCAAGAAGCCCTGCTAACATGTTCATTAGCGTGGACTTTCCAGCTCCATTTTCTCCTAAAAGTGCATGAATTTCACCTTTTCGTAGGTGCAGATTGATTTTGTCGTTGGCAACAAATTCACCAAACACCTTGGTAATATCACGCATCTCAATGACATTTTCGTGTGCCATGTGCTCTTCCTTTCAGAGTCTTATTTTATTTCAATAAAACTTGCTAGTTTGTCTAGTAGCAAGCTTTACTGAGACAAAATGACTTTGTTTCAACTCTTAAAAAAGCGGCCGAGGGCCGCTCCCTAAGAAATGACTTTCATCCATTATTTTTCAGGAACTTTTACGCTTCCATCAAGGATTTTAGCTTTAGCATCTTCAACAGCTTTTTTACCTTCTTCTGAAAGGTTTGTCACTGCCAAGTCAACCCCTTTATCTTTCAATGAGTAAACGATTACTTGACCGCCAGGGAACTCACCTTTTTCTGCCTTGTTAGAAATATCTTTTACAGTTGTGCCAACTTGTTTCAAAGTAGATACAAGAACAAAGTTTGATTCTTTACCATCTTTAGAAGTGTATTTACCTTCTGCTTCTTGGTCACGGTCAACACCGATAACCCAAACTTTTTCATTTTCAGGACGACTTTCGTTAAGTGATTTTGCTTCTGCAAAGACACCTGCACCTGTACCACCAGCTACTTGGTAAACAACGTCTGCACCAGCTGCGTATTGAGCTGCTGCAATTGTTTTACCTTTGGCATTATCACCAAATGAACCAGCATAGTCAACTTGTACTTTGATAGATGAATCTACTGAGGCAACACCTGCCTTGAAACCAGCTTCAAAACGAGAGATAACTTCTGACTCAATGCCACCTACAAAACCAACTTGTTTTGTCTTAGTTGTTTTAGCTGCTGCAACACCTGCAAGGTAAGCAGATTCATTATCAGCAAATGTTACGCTCACAACATTATTCTTTTGGTCTTTAATCACATCATCAATCAAGACATAGTTCAAGTCAGAGTGCTCTTTTGCTGCTTCTTCAACTGCATTGTGAAGGGCAAAACCAACACCAAAGATTAGGTTATAGCTTCCAGCCGCTTGTTGCAAGTTGTTAGCGTAGTCAGCTTCACTTGTTGATTGGAAGTAAGTGAAACCTTTATCTTTTGCAAGATTGTGTTCTTTACCCCAAGCCTGCAAACCTTCCCAAGCTGATTGGTTGAATGATTTGTCATCAACACCACCAGTATCAGTGACGATTGCTGCTTTTGTCTTCACATCAGAAGATGAATCTGCCTTACGAGAAGAGCGGTTACCACATGCAGCAAGTCCAACTGCTGCCACTGCAACTAGACCAAGGCCTAGCCATTGTTTCTTGTTCATTACTGAACCTCCTAAATAAGATGTGCAACGATGTTGCAAGTATGGATTGATTGGTCACAAAGACCCTTGCCACTCAAAGAGCGACTCAGACTAATTTAAGTCTGTAAAAGAGTATGGAAGTAACTCCCCGACCGTCATCTCGACCGTCGATTTATCTTTTGCGACTAAGGTCACTTTTAGATCTTGTTCAAAAAATTCGACCATTACTTGGCGACAAGCACCACATGGTGAAATCGGTTTTTCAGTTTGACCATAGACAATCAATTCTGAAAATTCTCTTTGCCCTTCAGATACAGCCTTAAAAATGGCTGTTCTCTCACCGCAATTGGTCAAAGGATAGCTAGCATTTTCGATATTCACTCCCGTGTAAACACTTCCGTCTTTTGCTACTAAAACTGCTCCGATAGGAAAGTGAGAATAGGGGACATAGGCATGTTTGCTGGTTTCAATTGCCAGTTCAATCAACTCAGTAGTCGCCATCTGCCAATTCTCCTTTTAAAATGGCTACCCCAGCTGACGTTCCGATACGGGTCGCCCCTGCTTCCACAAAGGCAAGAGCATCTGCATAAGAACGGGCTCCACCAGCAGCCTTGACTCCCATATCAGGTCCAACTGTTTCACGCATTAAAATAACATCTTCTACCGTAGCACCGCCAGTTGAAAAACCAGTAGATGTTTTAACGAAATCAGCTCCAGCTTTTTGAGCTAATTGGCAAGCCACAACTTTTTCTTGGTCGGTCAGAAGGCAAGCTTCAATAATGACTTTCACTAACTTGTCTCCACTTGCTTCCACGACGGAGCGAATATCTGACTCAACCAAGGCCAAATTACCCGATTTGAGGGCTCCAACATTGATCACCATATCAATCTCATCAGCCCCATTTTGGATAGCTTCTTTTGTTTCAAAAGCTTTCACTGCTGAAGTTGTTGCTCCCAAAGGGAAACCTACTACTGTGCAGACCTTAACGTCAGAGCCTTCAAGCCCTTTTTTAGCATGTTCAACCCAGGTCGGATTGACGCAGACACTAGCAAAATCATACTCTCTAGCCTCAGATAACAAACAATCAATTTGTTTTTCTGTCGCATCTTGTTTTAAAAGCGTATGATCGATATATTTATTTAATTTCATATTCGGATTCTCCCGCGGTTTATGAGATAATTTCTATAATTTCTCGTAAACTTTGCACCCTATCATTTATTTTAACATATTTTTGAAAATCTGTAACTAGCTGAGGAGAAATTTTTCCATTTGTGTATACTTTTGCAACAATTTCTCCCTTTTGAACGGAATCTCCAACTTTCTTTTCAAAAACAATTCCTGTTTCATAGTCCAAGGCATCAGACTTGACTGCACGGCCAGCACCAAGTCTCATAGCATAGAGGCCAAATTCCATTGCTGGAAGAGCTGAAATGACACCCGTTTCCTGGGCAGGGATATCCACTACATGGGCAACATTGACAGGACGGTAGAGGTCTTCCAAGTCCCCACACTGGGCTTGGACCATTTCCTCAAACTTAGCCAGTGCTTGACCATTTTCAAGATGTTGGCGAACTTCTTCAACTGTCTTGTCCACATTAGCCAAACCAAGCATGATTTGTGCCAATTCGCAGATGAAGTGGGTAATATCCTGACGACCTTGACCTTGTAAAATCTCCAATGCTTCAAGGATTTCCAGACGATTTCCAATCGCTCGTCCCAAAGGTTGACTCATATCCGTAATCACTGCTACCGTCTTCCGGCCAACAGCCTTACCAAGATCCACCATGGTTTGAGCCAATTCGCGCGCTTCATCAACCGTCTTCATGAAGGCACCCTCTCCAACAGTCACGTCTAGCAAGATAGCATCCGCTCCTGCTGCGATTTTCTTGCTCATCACCGAACTCGCAATCAAAGGAATCGTGTCGACAGTTGCGGTCACATCACGTAGGGCATAGAGAAGCTTATCCGCTTTGACCAGCTGATCTGATTGGCCAATGACAGATACTCCAATATCTTGCACCTGTGAAATAAAATCCTCTTGACTGCGCTCAACTTGATAGCCCTTAATGGATTCCAATTTATCAATTGTTCCACCAGTATGACCGAGACCACGACCACTCATTTTCGCGACTGGAACTCCAAAACTCGCTACTAAAGGAGCTAAAATCAGAGTCACCTTATCACCAACACCACCAGTAGAATGCTTGTCAACCTTAACCCCATCAATAACAGATAAATCAAACTCTTGCCCTGTCTGAACCATTTTCATAGTTAGGTCAGAGATTTCTCGAGTCGTCATTCCTTTGAAATAGACAGCCATAGCAAAGGCAGACATCTGATAATCAGGAACAGTTCCTGACACATAGCCTTCAACTAGCCATTCAATTTCACTCGAAGTTAGTTCTTGACCGTCTCGTTTTTTTTGGATTAGATCAACTGCTCTCATTCGTTCACGCTTCTAAGGATGTAATATCCCTTATCTTTTTTGACAATTTCACAATTGCCAAACACATCTTCCATCTTGGATTTGGCACTTGGAGCCCCTTGTTTTTTCTGGATAACGATTGTTAAATCCCCGCCAGTTTCCAAGAAATCTTTACTTTTCTCAATGATTTCATGAACCACTTGCTTGCCCGCACGGATAGGGGGATTGGAAATGACATGGTCAAATGTGCCTTCAACTTGTTCATAGATGTTGGACTGGAAAATCATCGCTGCCACTTTATTTCGTTCAGCATTTTGTCGCGCTAAATCCAAGGCACGATTATTAATATCGACCATGGTCGCCTGAACTCCATAAACCTTAGCCAAGGACAATCCCAAAGGCCCGTAACCACAGCCTACATCAAGGACAGTTTCTCCTTGGGTGACCTCAAGACACTTGAGCAAGAGTTGACTGCCAAAGTCAATCATTTTCTTGCTAAAAACACCCGCATCCGTCAAAAAGGTCATTTTTTCTCCCAACAAGTCCACTCTCAACTCATGAATGTCGTGAGCAGCGTCAGGATTTTCTGCATAATACATTTTACTCATGAAACTATTTTACCATAATTTGCCTTAAATTGTAAATCGTTTACAAATTGATAATAAAACGAAAAAGACTGAAGAAAGCTAGTCAAGAAGACCTTTTCTTCAATCTCTTTCAACACTTATAAATAATAAGCCATTTAGAACTAGAAATATCATAATCAGGATAAAACAACAAATTTATCATCTATAATTAGGCTCATTTTTATGACTATTACTTAACCTTCAAATACTTTATTATCAACAAAATTCCCAATAGGATGTTTAGATAAAAGCCCAACTGATACGTTTTTGTCAGGAATTCCAAACTTGTCCAAAGTCGTATCAAATCTTCTAGTGACATGCGGAAGAAATAACCCTCTGTAGCAATCCATAGAACTAAGAAGAAATAACTACCAGCAGCAAGTCATTTCGTCCACCGTTTTTTTAGGAAGAAAGCAATCAAGAGCGAACAGATAAAGACAGCTGTTACAATGGCATGTTCCATCAAAAAAGTAAAACCGTAATAGGTTTCCACAAAACGTCTACCATTATCCGCATTCGCTCCTTTTAAAAAAGGTAGTGCAAAACTTAAAATAAAACAAACTTCCAATATGTAACGTTTTAAGATTTTCATAGTAGACCTCCTATAAGTTGTGAACTAAAAATTTCCCTTTATTAGCTTATAAATCAGCAGAAACTATCTCCTACTTCATCATTAAATTGTTCAGTCTCTATCTACCTCTATTATACAATATTGACTTACCAGCATCAAGAAACCGCTTTATTTTTTTAGCTTTTTATGGTATGATAAACAAAATATCTAGGGGAAAACAAATGACCAACGAATTTTTACATTTTGAAAAAATCAGTCGCCAGACTTGGCAATCTTTACATCGAAAGACAACACCTCCGTTAACAGAAGAGGAATTAGAATCCATCAAAAGCTTTAATGACCAGATTAGCTTGCAAGATGTTACCGATGTCTATCTTCCCCTAGCCCATCTCATCCAGATTTACAAGCGTACCAAGGATGATTTGGCCTTTTCAAAAGGAATTTTCCTTCAACGTGAAAGCAAATCCCAGCCTTTTATCATTGGGGTTTCTGGGAGTGTTGCCGTTGGAAAATCCACAACCAGTCGCCTACTGCAAATCCTACTTTCCCGTACGCTTACAGATGCTAGGGTTGAGTTGGTAACGACTGACGGCTTTCTCTACCCCAACCAGACCTTGATTGAACAAGGGATTTTAAATCGCAAGGGATTTCCTGAAAGCTATGATATGGAAGCTCTTCTCAACTTCTTGGACCGTATCAAAAATGGACAAGATGTGGATATTCCTGTCTATTCTCATGAAGTCTACGACATCGTTCCTGGAGCAAAACAACGAGTAAAAGCAGCTGACTTTGTGATTGTCGAGGGGATTAATGTCTTTCAAAATCCACAAAACGAACGTCTCTATATCACTGACTTCTTTGACTTTTCCATCTATGTTGATGCTGCAGTCGATGACATCGAGAGTTGGTATCTCGACCGTTTCTTGAAAATGCTGAGCCTAGCCCAAAACGACCCTGACAGCTACTACTATCGCTTTACTCAAATGCCAATCGGGGAAGTGGAGTCCTTTGCCCATCAGGTCTGGACCAGTATCAATCTCACAAATTTACAAAATTATATTGAACCGACCAGAAATCGTGCGGAAGTGATTCTTCATAAAACAAAGAACCATGAAATAGATGAAATTTACTTAAAAAAATAATTTCCCCTTGTCAAAACGTAAGTTTTCAGATATAATAGTATAGTTAGTAAATATGGAGGTAAGAACATTGGCAAACATTAAATCAGCTATCAAACGCGCTGAATTGAACGTTAAACAAAACGAAAAGAACTCAGCTCAAAAATCAGCTATGCGTACTGCTATCAAAGCTTTCGAAGCAAACCCATCTGAAGAACTTTTCCGTGCTGCTAGCTCAGCTATCGATAAAGCAGAAACTAAAGGTTTGATTCACAAAAACAAAGCAAGTCGCGACAAAGCTCGTCTTTCAGCTAAACTTGCTAAATAAGAAACAGTCCATAGAGGCTGTTTTTTTGTCTCCAAATAGGAAAAGGTAGAAAATGAAAATCGCAATTATCGGATATTCTGGTGCTGGTAAGTCAACGCTAGCCGAAAAGTTATCTAACTACTACTCCATCCCAAAACTTCACATGGACACACTCCAATTTCAACCTGGTTGGCAAGACAGTGACCGTGAATGGATGTTGGATGAGATGAAAAAATTTCTCACCAAGCATGAAGCTTGGGTCATCGATGGTAATTATTCTTGGTGTTATTACGAAGAAAGAATGCAGGAAGCTGACCAAATCATCTTTTTAAATTTCTCTGCTTGGAATTGTTTGCTAAGAGCCTTTAAGCGCTATTTAAAATACAGAGGAAAAGTCAGAGAAAGTATGGCAGCTGGTTGTCAAGAACAATTTAATTGGGAGTTTATCAGATGGATTCTCAGGGACGGACGGAGCAAATCCGCTAAGGAACGCTACAAGTGGATTCAAAAAAACTATCCATATAAATTAGTTATCCTCAGATCACAAAAAGAGATAGACCAATTTCTAGATAAGAAAAGGAAGTCCTCCAATTCATAAAGAAGGGCTTCCTTTTTTGGATATAATTATTCTGCAATCAAGGTTTCCAAACCAACCTTCATCATATCGGTGAAGGTATTTTGGCGTTCTTCTGCAGTTGTGTCTTCGTCTGGATTGACCAAGCTATCAGAGATGGTCATGATAGCTAGCGCATCAACGTGGTATTGGGCTGCCAGATAGTAAAGAGCCGCTGCTTCCATTTCCACAGCCTTGACTCCCCATTTACCAAGCTCGATGTTCTTTTCAAAGTAGTTTGAATAAAAGACATCCGAAGACAAAACGTTCCCAACATGGGTTGTCATACCGAGTTCTTTAGCGATATGGTAGGCCTTATCAAGCAAATCAAAGCTAGCGATTTGTGGGAAATCGTACTGTGGCCAGTCATTACGGATGATATTTGAGTTGGTTGCAGCTGCCTGCGCCAAAACCAATTCACGAACGTGGACATCTTCATTCAAAGAACCCGCAGTCCCCACACGGATCAATTTTTTCACACCGTAGTCAACAATCAACTCACGCGCATAAATCGAAATAGATGGCATTCCCATCCCAGTTCCCATGACAGATACACGGTGACCCTTGTAAGTACCAGTGTAACCAAACATGTTACGCACTTCGTTAAAACAAACAGCATCTTCAAGGAAATTCTCCGCAATAAACTTGGCACGAAGAGGATCCCCAGGAAGAAGAATTTTATCAGCAATTTCACACTGCTGAGCAGCAATATGGATAGACATAATATAAGATACCAAACCCGTCAAAAAGCAAAGGGAAAATAGGAGTTGGGTGCAGTGAGCGATGCTCGCTAGACCAACTATCTTTTTCCCACTGCTTTTAGGGTGGGTTCAATTCCTTTCTTTCTTAATTTTGATGATATTGAGAAGATTAGACCGGCTTCAATTCAAGCCCGAACTACCCTTACTTTCTGATTTTTAGAAAAGTTTTCCGCTCGTGTTCAAATTAGAACACCTCACTCTACCTTTCTTTTTTAATTTTGTTCTTTCACAGAAAGCTACCTAAGTTCCATTAAAACTCAGGTAATGCTTTCCTTATAAGCTAGACAACCTAACTATCATTGTATCGTCAGATTACAAGACATCATCGTCACTCACCTTAGAATTCAATGTTGTTCCCCAGTGAGTGATTTTTCGATGTGGTTGGGCCAGAAGAGGTCTATTATCATAGATTGTTTGCCATCTATTCCAAAAAAGACCTGTTCTCTTTTCAATCTTAATTCGAAGATTGCGCATATTAGACTTAATTGGGAGATTGAGGATAGAGCCTGCGGTCTGATTGCGTCCATTCCCTTCCCAAGAACGACTTCGTACAACTGATTGGCCATTTTTATCTACTGTAACTTCTTCCCACGATATTGAATAACGTGCAATATAAGCACCACTATGTTGAATAGTTAGGGTCTTATCTTTTACAGGAGTGTAGTTTAACAGTTGTACAGGTTTAGAAGCTTGAGTAGTTACATTATTTTTAGCTACAAATCGAAAAACCTCTACTTCGGCAAGGCTGAGAGCTTGATTTTTTTGACGCAATTGAATACGAACACGGCGACCTAATTTACCATTCAACTGGAGATCTAAACTGCTTCCTTCTAAACGAGAAACATATTGTCTAACAACTTCTGTCCCATTTTCATCATATAAAATAACATCAAAGTCTGAGAGACGTTTAGAAAGTTCTCCATCCCCACGATTATGAAGGCGAACAAGTCCTACCTGTTCTGTACGACCTAAATCAACTTCCCACCAAGGCTGGTTTTCAAATTTTGTATGGGTAATTGATTGTTGACTATAACTACTATTGGTATTGCCATCCAAGGCACGACTAGCATCTCCTCCAAATTCGGTAGAGCTTTGGCGCGCTTGCTTTTTCCATGCGATATTCTCAGCACGGAAAACCTCTACTTCTGCAAGACTGAGAGCGTTATATCCATCTAACTCAATGCGTACAAAACGAGCTTTCTTATAATCAATTAAAATCTGAGCGGAACTATCACGCAAGTATGCAATGCGCTTTCTTTCAATTTCTTTTCCAAAACTATCCAAAAGAATCACATTAAAATTAGTCAGTCTATCTTGAGCAGCATCTGTTCGATTGTAAATATTAATCTGACGAATCGTTTCTTCCTTATCTAAATCGACTTGCCACCAAGGTTTTGATTGAAAATCTGTATGAGTAACAGAATTATGTCCGTAATTTCCATCTAATTTACCATCAACTGCTCTTCTAGCATCTCCTCCAAAAGCTGTCGAACTTTGAGTTACTCGTTTCCCTAGAGCTATATTTTCAAGAGGCTCAGCGCTTGGTTGACTAGATGACAGAGGGACTTGTTGTTTCTTAAAGAAATAGACTTTGTCCAATTTTTGATCACGATATCCCTGTTTATCAAGCGTATCACGTTTTCCAATATTAAAATTCGGGATAGCATTCATTCTACTTTCAAAATAACCACGCGAACGGTGCTTGAAACTAGAGTTACCTGTAAAGGTTACAATATCATTATCATTACGAATCAAAGATGTCACAACATTATCATTATCAACCACATAATGTTTTATTTTTCCAGATAAAGCCAACTTACGACTTTCTAACCCTACATCCCAGAAACCATTTTTAGCATTCCAAATAGTTCGAGAAGTAATTACTTTAGGAGCGCTAAATGTCGTAACTTTTTTCAAAACATTATTATAAAAAGTAGGATATTTCTGATAAGCTTCAACCGCTGCTATTTGAGCTAAGTATCCTCCCAGCGAATGACCTGTCATATACAGATTGGTAATGCTGGAATCCTGCGCCAGTTCTTTTACAACATTACGGATATCATCCGCTTGTGCAGGTTTATTTCCACCAAATAAAACAAAATCTGCACTTAAATCCTTGGCGTCATTAACTCGCGTTCCACGAATAGCCAACATTTGAACAGTATTGTCTTTTAAATAAGGAAGATCACTCTTAGTTTCAAACAAGAAAGCATCCAAGCCACTTGCTGTATGATAAGCCTTTTTCATCTTCCAAAATGGGGCTAACTCATTGTGCATCATTTTATATTCTTGACGATCAAGATACAGACTTGGAAAAGGATTTTTATGATCTAGAATTTTGTCAATGTAATCATCATCACGATAAGCCAACTCCATAAAAAGGAGAGAATCACGATCTGTGACATACCATTGTTTCTTGTTATCATCTTCCCCGTCTTCTAGTCCATCTCCATCACTATCTGCTAGTAAAGGATGACTATGGTATCCTAAGTAGTCTTTCCCATCTTTATTGTAAATATACAATTCATCCTTATTTTTTATTCCATCATGATCATCATCTCCATCAGGATCTAAAAATTTTCCACCATATAAAGAATTATCGACAAGATCCTTCTCTACATGGAGTTCTCCTTTAGAAATTTTGACAAAGTCTGCCTCTGTTACTGGACGAGAATTTTTCGGCTCATCCTTTAGAATTTCCTCTTTCTTCAATTCCTCATGAGGTACAGCAGATTCTCTTTTATATAATCCTTCTCCTTCTTTTTCTTTCTGATTTTTAACAACTTCTTTTGACTCTAAAATTGATTTAGGAGCTGTAGTTTTCTCCTCTGTAATAGATATTTCCTGTTTTTTATCAGTGTTTTCTTTTATGGAACTATCCGTTGCCTTTACTACTAAAGGAGTCTCATTTTTCACAACTGGATTTCCTTCATTGGCAGAAATTCCTGTCGGTGCTAAAAAAGCAAAACCAACTGCAACAGACACAACTCCGATACTTAGTTTTTTTATACCAAAACGCATAATTTGTTGATTAATTTTCATTTATTCATATATCTTTCTTTTATTTTTTCACCCTCTTTACCAACAATATTCTCCAATCAGCTAATCTCCTTTAGCGTCACAGTTTCATTTTTATACTTTGTTAGCAAGAATTTGAAGAGGTTTATAAAAGTATAGGAACCTCATTCATTTTTATATCATACTTCTATATAGAAGTTAATTATTTCATTCATCTTCCAATTTATATAGATGTTTTCACACTTATTTTTCTTTCTCATAGTGCTGCAAGAATTGCTTTAAGCAAGCCTTTGAAATCACCTTTAACACGTTCAGTCACTTCTACAACTTCTTCGTGGTTAAGTTCTTCTTGGAAACCAGCCGCAAAATTAGTAATACATGAAATTCCTAGAACTTTCAAGCCTGAGTGGGCTGCCACAATCACTTCAGGAACAGTGGACATACCAACTGCATCTGCTCCCAGTGTCTTATAGGCACGGATTTCTGCTGGTGTTTCATAAGTCGGACCAGTAACACCGATATAGACACCTTCATCAAGCTTGATACCAAGTTTTTTAGCCACTTCATGGGCAGTAGCACGGTATTCTGGTGTGTAGGCCTTAGACATATCAGGGAAACGAGGACCAAATTCATCCAAGTTTTCACCCATCAATGGGTTTTGTCCCGTCATATTGATATGATCTGAGATAGCCATCAAGGTACCAGGCCCATATCCAATACCACCAGTTGCATTGGTTACAATGACACCTTCACATCCAAGAACTTTCATGACACGTACTGGGAAGGTCACGACTTCCAGAGGGTTTCCTTCGTAGAAATGAAAACGACCTTGAAGAGCCAAGACCTTGCGACCTGCAAGTTCACCATATACCAATTTCCCGGCGTGTCCGACTACTGTCGAACGGCCCCAGTTTGGAATATCTGCATAGTCTACTACAACTGGATTTTCGATTTCTTCTGCCAGTTCTCCCAGACCTGATCCAAGGATTAGACCAAACTCAGGTGCTTGGATACCCTTGTCTTTCAGGAAGGCAGCTGTTTCATTGATTTTATCTAAAAATGTCATTGTGTATCTCCTTTATTATTTTTTAGCATTTGACCGATTTTGTCAAAAGTTTTAGCATTGCGAATGGTGATTTGACAGTAGAAAGGCATCTTGAGTAAGTATTTGTGATAGGCTGTTTCGTAGTATGATTCTTCGGAGTATTTTCCCCAGAAAATACCAAGTTTTCCAAAATGAACGACTTCATCTTCCAGTTCCAAACTGTTCACTTTCTCGATCACTTGATCCACATCCAAGCCTTCCGTGTAGAAGAGCACATCTTTTCGAGCCAGGTCTTTAGTCCACCAATCTGGCAGATTATTCAGCTCTTCTTCATAATCTTCCTGACTCAGCAAAGAAAAGCTCTGAATAAATGGATAATGGACTGCAAAGAAAGCCTCTAACTTTTCAACCAATTGGGCTTTGGGAGCTGCAGAAGTAAAGAAAATATTGCCACTGTTGATGTAGGTCTCAACCTTTTCCAGTCCCAACTCTGTCAGTTCTTGACGAAGTTGCGCCATGACAACCTTATTTTTTCCACCGACATTAATGCCCCGAACAAGTAAAGCATATCGCGTCATCTTATACCAATTTATCTAAGAAACTTTCCCCAATCATGGCAGTTTCAACACCAAAGTTATCGGCAACAGTCGCTGAGATATCTGCAAAATGTCCAACTGGAATGACACCATTTCCCTTAAAGCTAGGGCTGTAAGCTAAAAGTGGGATATATTCACGAGTGTGGTCTGTTCCTGCATAGGTTGGGTCATTTCCATGGTCCGCAGTAATCAAAAGAAGATCATTTTCTCGCATAGCTGCGATAATTTCAGGCAAGCGTTCATCAAACTCATGCAAGCAATCACGGTAGCCATGAGCATTGCGGCGGTGTCCATAAAGGGCATCAAAGTCAACCAAGTTTGTGAATGAGAATCCTTTTTCAAACTCAGCAAGGCCCATGGTCTTCAATAGTGTATCAATTCCATGGCTGTTTGACTTGTTGTGGCCCATGTCATGGTTGATACCAGCACCATTAAAGATATCGTTGATTTTACCAACAGCATAAGTATCGATACCAGCTTCATTCAATTTATCCAAAACAGTTGGTGCAAATGGAGATACAGCCAAGTCACGACGGTTTGCTGTACGAGTGAAGTTACCTGGCTCACCTACATAAGGGCGAGCAATGATACGTCCTAAAAGGGCTGGGCGCTCAAGGGTTATTGAACGAGCGTATTCACAGATACGGTACAATTCATCCAGAGGAATGATGTCTTCGTGGGCAGCAATTTGCAAAACAGGATCAGCTGAAGTATAGATAATCAACTCCCCAGTTTCCATCTGACGTGGTCCAAAATCATCAATAACAGCCGTTCCTGAGTAAGGTTTGTTGGCTTCACGAATGACCTTACGTCCTGAGAATTCTTCGATTTTTGTCAAGATTTCTTCTGGGAATCCGTTCCAGAAAGTATCGAAAGGCTCTGTAATGTTGAGTCCCATGATTTCCCAGTGTCCAGTCATAGTATCCTTACCAAGAGATACTTCTTCTAATTTTGTTGCATATCCAGTTGGATTGCTTTCAGCTGGAACAGTCTTAAGGGGAGTTTCACGAGGAATATTTCCTAGGCCGATTTTAGCCATGTTTGGCACATTCAGACCAACTGTTTTTGAAATGTGTCCTAATGTGTCAGAAGCTCCATCTGGAACCCCTGCATTGACAAAGTTATTGGCATCTGGTGCAGCACCGATTCCTACGGAATCCAATACCACCAAGTGAATACGATTAAATTTTGACATAGTGTATCTCCTTATTATTCTAGTTATCTTGCTTTTATTGAAGTTAAAATCTGAACTCCATCTCGTCCAGCAACGATGACCTTATCCACCATTTGGTTAAATAAGCCATGCTCCACGACACCAACGACATGGTCCAATTCTTTCCCGAAAGCAATTGGATCTTCGATGACATCCAAGGCAAGGTCAATGATAAAATTCTGCATATCGGTCACAAAACGTTGGCCGTCTTTTTCACGGAAACTTGGTTTGTAGCCAGCTCGCTCAAAACGACGAAAGACCTGTTCTGCGCCATACTGAACCACTTCCACAGGCAATTTAAAAGCACCTAGTTTCTCTACTAGCTTGCTTTCATCCACCACCCAAATGTATTCTTTTGAAGGCGTTGCGACAACTTTCTCCATCAGAAGGGCACCACCACCGCCTTTGATTCCGTTAAACTGACTATCCACTTCATCCGCCCCGTCAACTGTCACATCAACAAAGTCTACTTGGTCAATAGACTTGAGCGGGATATTAAGCCCTTCAGCCTGTTTACTAGTCACACTAGAAGTCGTTACAGCTGTAATCTGCAAGCCTTCTTCCTTGATACGACGACCGATTTCTTCGACAAAATAATAGGCAGTAGAACCCGTTCCCAGTCCGACAACCATACCATCCTTGACAAATTTAGCAGCCTTGACACCTGCCATTTTCTTCAGATTTTCCACTCAAACACCTCCATTAAAGAGCTACTTTCATTATATCATGTATACCTTTATTATTCAAAAATTGGAAACATCAAATATTCTATTTGCGGCAACATTAAAACAATAAAATGAGATTGAAAATATTTTCATTTCAGAAATTCTTTATTATTATTTTTAAAAATTTATAAAATGAATAAAAAAAGCAATTAAACAAGAACATTCATTATTATAAAATTATTTCCGTTTCTTTTTTCCATTTAAACTGTCTTTTCTCAAATTTCTCATAATTGACTTCCTGTGATACAAAAAGTGATAGCGTAGAGATATGAATAGGGTAGAAAATATATTTGGCAAAGTAAAGTTCTTTAAAATTTTTTCAACAGCCTATCGAAGTCGAAGGAAAAGGTTGTATTGAGAATGAATCTAATTATTGAAATGATTGGTTTTAAAAGTAATTAACATTCCTCAGGATGTCTACTTGAACTAAGATATAGTAAATTGAAACTAGAATAGCACAAATTAACTTCTAAAGCATTTTAGAAATTAATTTGAATACCCCAAGTGATTTATCTAGTTCTTATTCCAATCTGCTATTTTTTAGTAAATTGTCAACAAAAAGGTACAGTATCATTTAAAATGAGTATAAAAAATCACAGAGATTTCAAAATTATAAAAACGCATATTATCAGGTATAAAAAACTTGATATTATGCGTTTTATCTTAGAACATATTTCTAAATTTCCCACTCAAATTAAATTCTAGCCCAGCCTATTTTGAGACATTTTTCATTGCTTCTGGAAGATAATTACTGATTTCCGTCGGCAAGACCACATAATGTTCTTGAGCTAGTTCTTGGGCTATAGCTGAATGAAGATGAGTCGCTACTGCCACACGCTCGTAGAGACTGGCCTGTCGAAATTGGCCTGCAAATCCTGCAATCATTCCAGCCAGTGTATCTCCCATACCACCAGTCGCCTGATAGGGACCGCCAACCTGTAACTGGTAATAATCAGACTGGCCAGCTTGCCAAATACGAGTAGCTGAACCTTTTTCAACTAAAATCGTTCCTTGAGGGAAGGAAGTCAGGGCACTAGCCGTTGCATCTTTGTTTTGCTTTTCAATAGCAATACCAGACAGTTTTTCCCATTCTTTTTGGTGGGGAGTTAGGATAAGCTGGTTAGACGGAAATGACAAACTTGTTCTAGCAAGGATGGTCAAGGCCCCTCCGTCTACAATCAAAATCTGATTTTGTCTTAAGCGATCAAAGACCTGTTTAACTAGATCTTCTCCAAAAGCATCATCTCGTAAACCAGACCCCAGCAAGACAACTTCTGCCTTCTCCAATTGTTCTTTTAACAATTGCTGGTCTTGAAGAGAAAAGGCCATAGCCTCAGGTAAATGGCTGTGCAGAGCTGGAATATTTTCCCTGTCCGTTCCAACGGTCACCAAACCAGCTCCACTTTTAACAGCTGCCAAAGCGGCCATGATGATGGCACCACCATAAGGATAGGTACCACCTAACAGAAGCAAGCGACCATAGTCTCCTTTATGACTTGTACGAGAACGTTCAATAATAACTTTTTCTAGTAAGGTTTGATCAATCACTTTCATCGTTTTTTCCTCTCGCATTTATTATACAACAAAAAAGAGGCGCAGACCTCCTTATTAAAAATTAAAAAATTTAAAATTTATATTTAGTTACTAATCCAACAAAATGAGATTTGTTCTTAAGCACATAATGTATTCTTCGATTTTTCTCTCCAGCTCATCTTTATTTTCTTCCAAGGCAGGATAAAACCCTGTAACTCCGTATCCAATCATTTTGTACAGAGCGATAAGGCGGTAACTATTTTCCGATTTTTTATTTACTATATCAGATTCATTTGCAATCTCTTCCATATTGCATAGTTTCTCAAAAGTTTGTCTGTTTGCAATTTTTTGATAAGACTTCCACATTTCCTCTTCTGTTTATCGCTTCGGTTAGGCGTTGACCAAGCCTTTTTCATTTGTGATATCCGAATATTTTTATCATCCTTGCTACTAAAACTTATCAGTGATAACAACACATTCTTCCCAAAAGCTATACAAAAAAATCATATTTAAAAACTAATTTCTAGCCTAACCGCACCTCATATTTATAGTCGGATATTTTAATATAAAGAGGAGTATCACAACAAACTATTCTATTTAATGGAACAATTACCCCTTTAACTTCTAATTTTTAATTTTCAATTTTCATTATCTATACCCAAAAATAATAAAACATTTTTCAATATCATCATATTCATAAGGAATACTAAATTTATTAAGCATACACTCTATTTCTGTTTTTTTATCAGTAACACATATCTTTGGCTCAATTAAACGTCCTTGACCAATAACTTTCTCAAATTTACTTCTAATTTTAAACCATTCAACAATTCTCATATTCATATGAAAAAAATGTTCATCAGCATCAATCGTCCAATACATGCTAGGCTCTTCTTCAGCAAAAAACGTCTTATATTGTATCGGGATGTCTCTCATGTTCTCCATGATGGAATCTATCAGTTCTTTCCATTTTGTATTGTTCATAAAAGAGATTAGATTTCTTTCTTCAAGAACCTGTTTAATTTTTTCTTTTTCAGTTTTTTTGTTGTTATATTTCCCATTTTCAATTTCGTCTATAATGTGTTGCATAACAGATAACACTCTATCATCTATTCTTTGATAAACATAAGATGGCGATATACATTGTTTATCTCTTTGTACATAATACCACCCGTAATGCACCCAACCAGTAACTATAAAATAGAAATCTCCCTCCCAACTTATATCGAAATAAATTCTATCTTCATCATTAGAACTACTTATTTTGATAACTCCACTTCTCGGATTTAGTTTTTCACATAAAATATTATGTATTGATTGCATCTATCACTATTTCTCCTTACAACTTCAAATTTACCTGTCTATTTCTAATACAAACATTTTATTCTTCAAACTTTTCCTCAACATTAAAAATCACTTCACAATCACAACCAGCACCATTTTCTCGCAAAAATTCTATAACCTTTTCAATATCCGCATTTTTATCTTTCAAAAACTCATTTGTTAAAGAAAAATCGTGATTACACTCTACCGTTTCTGATTTATCATTTAGATAATCAAATAATTCATAAAATAATTTCTTTTCCATCGGTAAGTTCTCTTCAAATTCTTCCATTTGTTTGACTTGATATTCTTGTAATAATTTTCTCTTCTCAAATTTGTTCATGAGCTTTTCTCCTTTATTAAATTGTTTTTTAATCATTTATTTTTTTACGTTATACACCATATCTCCGCTATTCCAAACATACATAATTGCCGTCACTGGTCGTTTTCCCTCTTCCCGAAGCCATCCTGTATATGTAGTTGTGTTGCCATAATAGCCTTCAATAATGATTTCAAATTCTGAGTCTGTATATTCATCCATAAATTGTTGTAAACCAATAGACTTTCCATTGAAACGTCCTTCACCCAAGGTTTTGTTAAATATCAATACATCGCACAGGTCGATATCACATTTTTTAAAACATATTTCACCAGGGTATGATCTTTTTTCACCTTCCATAAATTCAAATATTTTATTAACTTTTAACGTCAAAGTTTCGTTGTGATATTTGATTTCTTTCACTCTGCTATCATGAAGGCTGAAAAGGATATTGCTACTTCTATTGTGTATAAACTTCATACTCTTCCTCATAATTTCACCTTAAAATCTTGTTATTTAGCTACTTTTTTTACATAAAAGGTCGCTCTTCCTTTACCATGTCTTTCAATGTACGCTTCCTCAGTCAATTGCTTAAGCATATTTTCAATTGTAGCCTTTCCTACACTTGGAACTAATTCCATCATATCGCTTTTAGTAAATTTACCTAATTTCCTATCAATTGCATTTCTAACAAGTTCAATTGTAGGCACTTTTTCGTCTACATAATCAACCCTTTCTTCAAAATCAATATAAGCAGCTAATATCGTTCTGAGAATATATTTTATAAATGGCACAGAATCTTCTTTGTTTTCATGCCAACCTATCCCACTTTTTTCTAAAGCTATATAATAACTGTCTTTATTTTTTTCTATTTTACTTTCTAAACTGATATATTTCCCAATTACATATCCTTGTCTATAAAGTAAAAGAGTTGTCAATAAACGACTCATCCTTCCATTCCCATCATTGAAAGGATGAATACAAAGAAAATCATGAATAAAAATTGGAATTAAAAGTAACGAATCCACATCTTTTTTGTCAAAAGCTATATTCAATTCATTACAAATTTGCTCAATTGCGTCTGGTGTTTCATATGGAGATAATGGCTTAAACCTTTCGATAGTATTACCCTCTTTATCTTTTTCCACAATAGAATTCTGCGTATTTTTATATCTACCACCAATTCCTTTTTCACTATACTTAAATAGTTCTTTATGAAGTTGCAAAATATAGTTACTGCTGATTGGAATATATTCATAACTTTCATGAATTGTATTTAGTACATCTCTATATCCAAGAATTTCTTCTTCATCCCTATTTCTAGGAGTTGTTTTTTGATTCATTAACTCTTTTATTCTGACTTCTGTAGTAACAATTCCCTCTATTTTATTAGAATCCTCTACACTTTGAATTTTAGCAATCTCTACTAATTTATCTAAAACAGCAGGTTTACGTGTCAAAAATAATTCTTGTTTTCCTTTGTGCTCATGAATTTGTGAAAGAAGATTTATAATTTCACTATCCCACTTACTTCTTGCTAGATTTTCATAACTAAAAAGTCTCATTCGCGTATCTCCTTTTCGTTTCGCCTAATTATACCATATTTTTAGGCGATTTCTAAGAACTTAGGCGATTATTTATACTTACCCAAGTTGTAAAACAAAGTGAGACAACATAACATCGTTAATTTCTGTTAAGATCGTTTCATCAACCCTATTTGACAAAGAGCCGATTTTACCATAGAAGGCTTGAATTAAATTTACAGACTTTTTATCATACGCTCTATTTTATTTTCTTATAAATCTAACAAGTATACAGTCTCTGGTGTTATTACACTCTCTTCAGTATAAATCACCCAATCACTTACATAATTTATAGAATATGTCCCCTCATCACCTTCATGTAAATCTAGAATATGATATGGTTCTTGAGTCAATACTGCCTTGAAACTATCTCCTTCCATAGAAATAGCTTCAAACCAAATATGTTCAAGATTTGTACTATCCAAATTACCTTCTTCATCTATTGTTTCAAGTCCTAATTTAATAATAATAGTAATATCTTCATTACCTTCTTGTTTTTTCTTAAGCATTCTTTCAACATAAGAAAATTTTTCTCTAGCTAAATCACTCATTCTAGCAGTTTCTTCAGTAGTTAAGAACATTAATGGGTTATTATCAAACTTTTCTGTAAATTTTGAAGGTAAACTTACAATGTTATTATTATAGTCTTCTTCACTTTCATATAGGAAAATTATATTTGTTTTAGAATTATGCGATTTTTTTCTGTCTTCAATCCCTCCAATATTAACATTAGGATAATATTTCAAAGCATCAATCCATTTTTTAGATGTAGCAACTATTGGCTCTCCATCATAAAACATTCCTAAATGTATCTCTTCTTCATCTTCATTAGAATAATTTCCATCTATCATTATAGAAGCGTAATTAGAAAGTAAGCTATAATGTGATTCATAATCTTTCTTATTTGAATCCAAAATCTCTATTTCGTGAAGATTACATCTACATAATCCATGAGTATGTAACCAAACTTCATTCTCATCACAAACAGCTTGAACAGTATATAGGCTTGATGGAGAAGGAAGTACATTTGATTTCGCTGCTAATTCAACCCATTTTTTATTTAACATTCTTTCAGCACTTTCATCACAAAGAGCAACCATTTCAGGAACCATAGCATATACAAGCTTAAGCTGTAAATGGTAACATTTTTTAGCATCTCCTTCAAATTTCATATAAACAATTAAGGCATTCTTTGAATTTAAAATCTGTTCTTTGTCTTCTTCTGTAAAATATTGTAATTCCCATTGATACCTTTCTTCTGCATAAAAATCTCCAAGATAGAATCTTACATCAAAATCAGTTCCTTTATATGATAGAACAATCTTTCCTGGATAATCTTCACTTGGAAGATTTTTTTCTTTAATTTCTATACCATCAATAACTTTAATATTTTCAAAAATATCTTCTGTAAGTGAGTAATTATGAGGTACTAAAGCTAACATATGTGAAAATTCTTCCCAATAAGCAAGAGGTGCTTCTTTAATCTTAGAATACTCTTCATTTTTTTCCTTTGAACTATTAAATAATCCGTTAATAACTTTTTTAAAAAAACTCATATTTTTCTCCTTTTAAAAC
Organism: uncultured Streptococcus sp.; assembly: GCF_963521865.1. Lineage (GTDB taxonomy): Bacteria > Bacillota > Bacilli > Lactobacillales > Streptococcaceae > Streptococcus. Next base: position 3,720 of record NZ_CAUQWY010000001.1, on the reverse strand, counting down.
ATAAAATATCACTGGCATCATATCACAATAATTGGGTAGTTTTAATTATCTTTTACACTGAATCATTTACGCCTGAGTTGTAAAATAAAGTGAGACAAAAAACAGCATTATTTTCTATTAAAATTGTTTCATCAATCTTATTTAACAAAGAGCCTTTTTAAATCTATATTTTTAAGGGACGTTTTCATCTCGCTTCTTTTATCTAAAGTGCTATTTCACGCTACTTTACAATATGGCATGCCCAGCCATCATATTCCCCGTTAAATTCTTCGGCTAGATCCATAAGATACCAGACAGTTTCATCAATATCTTCAAAATCATCTTCTCTGCCTATGACAAGTTCATATGGATATTCCTTATCTATATCTTCATTGTCAGTCAGATCTTCTGATGAAAGTTTATTAAAACCTTCTTCCATCACTTTAGCTAAAAAGGCTTCCCCATTTTCTTCTGTTTTAAAGAGTAGGCAATGTTCGAGTACTCTCGGCACCATACTATCACCATCACTTTTAATATTCTCAATAAGCCTCATATTCATAATACTTTGGTATTCATATCTATCAGGATACAGTGCATCAAAATACAGTTCCCAGTCCTTATCTTCAAATACTGCAAATGTGTAAGCATAATCAGGGAATTTTTCTGACATCATCTCAGAAATTTCATCGTAGTACCCCAACTCATTCTTAGCATACGAAACAATACGTACCCTCTCATCGCATTTCACAACACCTGCTAACATATCTCCATGTTGTTCAATAATCTCTAATACAGCATCTTCTATAGAATATACATACTCCCCTTCTTCTCTTGTAGGAAATCCGTTGTCATCAGCATTTTTATATAATATTTGTAATTCTAGTCTTTTAGGGTAGTTTGCAGTGAATTGAAAATCTGTAAGAGCTAAATTGGTTCGAACCACAGCCGGTAAGTCACAAGCAAATGCATTGCATAAATAGATACACCAGTCTTCGTCAATTTCGGCAGTTTCTTGATCGATTACTTTCTCCGTAGCTACATTTGATCTTTTCTCTATTTCTTCTTGACACTCTTTTACCACTAACAATGCATCCTTATCCTCAGGATCTAACTCCGCCCAACGCAAGGCATAAGGAATCGCTCTTTCCTCCTCATGAGTCAAATATTGATAGGCATATGCCATGCGCATATTCCATTCAGCCTTATCTTTCCCCTCTTCTCTAACTGAATTCAAAATATCTATCGATTTTAATAAATATTTATCACCAATAAAACTAGGTGTTCCTTTATCATCATTGCCGATAATCGCAAAGTTTTGATAAGTACGAGCAAGCTGATACCATACTTGGTAATCCCGTTCTTCCATAGGGATGCTTTCCAATGCTGTCATACATTCCGTATATGTATCTTCATCTGTAAGCTTTTCTATATACGCAAAAAATTCTTCGCGATTTTCTGAATTCCATTTCATGTTAAGTTACCTCCACTTTTTATCGTTTATCCAACATTAAAAATACAACACCACAAATTACAATTAACAGTCCACATATTCCTATAAAAACTCTATATCCTTTCTCACCCCACACTTCAAAAATAAATGCGTGCCTTGCTTTATCTCCGACTGTAGCTTGATACACCCATTTCCAATCTCGTATAGCACCGATTAAAAATAGTAATCCACCTGCTATCAAGACATACTGGTAATGTGCTTTTAACCATTCAAATACTTCATCCATATCGTTTATCCACTTCCTCCATCAAGCATTTCTCTCATTATTTCTCTTTTTCACACGCTAAGATTCTTCATTCAAGCGCCATTCTCTCAACTTTTTAGAAGATTACTTTTTCTTTTTTACCGCCGATTGTAAAAGCTCTCATATTCTCCTTCAAATACAAACTTTTCAGGGTGAGATTTGATGTAGTTTAGTTCGTTTTCTTCACCTTTATAATCGTAAATGAAATCATCGGCTTCACCTAAAATATTAAAAAATTCCTCTCCGTATTTTTCTTCCAATATTTCTAGCATATGGTATCTTTCTTCTCTACCAAAAGATATTGTCCCACCACAATAGTCTACAACTTTCTGAAAATTATCTGTATATTCGTTCATCCCAAAATGTTTGAAACCTTTTATTGCGTCTTCCCAAACTATCCCTGTAGGATTATATAAAAACTGGTAATGACCTCCATTACTTACTTCTGCAAAATACCAAGTAATGGCTAATAAATATCTTTGCTCTAAAGTGAAAGTCTGAGCTGATTGAATATACTCATCATATCCATCATAAATACTAATTGCTTCCCACATTGGATCAACAATATCAAAATAAGAGTTTTCATCTAAACTTTTAATATTTTCTATGGTAATCTTTGCGTATTTTAATTTCGTTTGTGTTTCACCCATTTCATTTGTCTCCTCTATATTTTCATTTTCTTAATTGATATATTCAAAATATTTCTTTGTTAAAATAGAATATTTCTCCTTTATTTTTACCAGAATTTCCTCAAAATCACTAAAATCCACTAGTTCTAAACACTATCTAACTATTTCTTCATCATCGGTAAGTTTTACTGCATTATCTACTTTTTCAAAAGTATTCCTTGATTCTGTTTCAAAATCAATTCACGATCGTAGTAAGCATGCAAATTTTGAATACATTTCAACTTGTCTTCATTGCTTAATTTTCAAAATTCTTCTTTCGTTGGTTTCATATTTTACCTCTCGTAATTAATAAACTTATGCAAGTTCCAACTCACAGATAACTCTTTTGGTATCTAGTTCATCTATAGCAGTAATTTTTATAGAATCAAATCCGTTGCTCTTCATTTCTTCAAAAGAAATTTTTTCTCCGTTAATAGTTTCTGTAAAGTCATCTTCATCAAATTCAAAATCTTCTTTCTCTTCATCAAAATCAATGTTATAGGTAAAATCTATTTCAATTTTAGAGTTTGGAATTTCTAATTTAAAAAGTGAACGTTTTTTGATATCTTCTAAATTTATCTCATCACAGAACATAGGGTTGTATCCATATTTAGCTCCATCATAGAGCAAAATTTCTTTTCCTGTATGTATACATTTTGCTACTATCATGCAAGGATTGCTAATCTCATTTTTTTCATCATACATACCACAAATCATATGTTCTTCAAAAAGTGAACCATAAAAATAAATTTCATACAGTTCGTTGGTATCTCGACTTTCTAAGTTGTTGCAAATACTAATACTTGTAAATGTATCATCTATATTTATTATATTGTGATTTTCTTCTTTAATATAAGTTGGTACTCTCATTTTGTTTTCTCCCTTAATTATTATATCGTTATTAAATACGTCATCATTTCTACAGAATGTTTCAAATACCCAAAACCTCATATGTTTCCTGAACTAGCCTTATGACTGAATCGTATATCTACCATAACTAATTGTCAAGCAGTATTAGCTATTGTATCCTTACTATAAATTATGCATTCGTTATCGTTATAGCATACCTTTTTGGTTATTCTGCTTCATTATAGGTACGCTACTACTAGCTTTTTCTTAACTGTATTTAAATATTATAGTAACCACTACCCAATAAATCTTCTCCTCAAAATGTAAATATCTGAAAGTAACTATTTTTTATCTATCAAACATTACGTCAATCGTATTTTAGTTTTTGATCTTTTTTATCATATTTAAATAAAAATTCTTGCCACCATCATTATTAGCTAAATCATGCTTTGTTTGTAAAAAAGAAATTA